>DATIOH010000131.1:0-4219 GCA_035473375.1 Nocardioidaceae bacterium
ATTGCCGCCAGAACGGTCCGCCAGCTCGCTGACGAGGTCTTCGGTCGGCTCGCGATCGAGCAGGTCGGAGAGGTGGGCGCGCAGCTCGACCGTGGTAAACGCGTCCAGGCGGAGCACGTCGGCATGGCTCGACCGCTCGAGCTCGCGGACGATCGGATGCATGTGATGGTGCCGCGGCAGGTCCTCCGACCTGTACGACACGACGAACATCAGGCCGCCCGGCTCCTCGCGGCCCGCGAGGTAGGCGAGCGCGTCACCGGACGACCGGTCCGCCCAGTGGACGTCCTCGATGATGGCGACGACCGGACGGTCGCGGGCCGCCTCGCGCAGCAGCGCGCGGCACGCCTCGAGGAGCCGGAGCTGGGCGAGCTCGCCGCCGACGGCCGGCGTCGGCTCGACCGTCGTGAACGTGTGGGGGAGGAGCGACGCGACGTCGGCCGCCACCTCGTGCAGGGAGTCGACGAGCTCGGGCCGCTGCTCGACCGCATCGCGCAGGAGAGCGGCGATCGGTCCGAAGGCGACCCCCGCACCGGCCATCGGGAAGCACCAGCTGCGCAGGACCGTCGCCTCGTCCTTGACCGACGCGGCGAACTCCTCGAGGAGACGGCTCTTGCCAATGCCGGACTCGCCCGCGACGACGGCGACCACAGGCTCGCCAGCGCGAGCACGCTCGAGGCCGCGGTTGAGGGTCGCCAACTCGCCGGACCGTCCGATGAATCGGACCCGCCGTCGTGTCACAGGCCCACTCTGCCCTGCGTCCGTCAGTCGTGGGAAGCGCGTTGTCTCGGCTACGAGCATTGGAACAACCTCTCCGACGACCGGACTGCCAGCTCTGCGAGGTCGAGCGTCATCGCCGCGACGTCGAACCGCGCCGTGTAGTCGATGGCGTCGGCGTCGCGGAAGCCAGCCCGTCGATACAGCGTGTATGCCCTGCGCATGACCTGCGGCCGGGTCCGTAACTCAAGCCGGGTGAGCCCCTGATCGAGCGAATGCGCGATCGCTGCGTCGAGGAGAACACCGCCGACACCCTGGCCGCGAAGCAGCCCGAGGACAAAGAGCCGCCGCAGCTCGGCGACTCCCGGACGGTCACGGACCCGGCGCAGGCCGACCATGCCGACCCGGCGCCCTTCCACGTCGGCCAAAAGCAACGTTGCTTCCGGCCCGCTGTAGTAAGACGCCGGATCGGCGTAGTCGGCGACCCCGCCCATGCGGGCGGCAATCGGCTCGAGGCCGATCGACCTTGACCAGGTCCAGTGCGCGTGAAGCAGCATCGAGGCGTCTCGGACGTCGCGATCGGTGCGCATCGGTGCGATCTGAACGGTCGGGGGTGGTGCCATTCCTCAACCGTCGCGCTAAGGCCGACTCAGCACATGCGGCGTAGTGCTTAGGAAGTGTGCCCTTTGGTGCACCTCAGGACGATCAGCGCTCAATCGTCGGCGCCGAGAGGGCGCGGCTGTGAAGTTCTCATGCATTCGCGTCTGGCTCGGTACGTACAGGCACAATCGACAGCGTGGATCGACCCGTCAGCGACCTGGAGGCTGAGACGGCTGCCCCGCTTCCGCGTCGCGTGCTCGGGACCGAGGTCATCGTCGTCTTCGCCGTGTCTCTCGGCGCGAGCGGCCTGTTCGCGCTGATCCGCTTCCTCGGCGATCTGGCCGAGCCCATCCCGCTGGCGAAGCAGCGGGCCGTCGTCGTCGGCTCGTACGCACCTGGGCAGCCGTGGCTCGACCTCTCGCTGCAGCTCGCAGCGATCGTCACGGGCCTCGCGCCGGTCGCACTGGTCGCCTATCTGCTCTACCGGTCAGGCGAGTCGCTGGTCTCGATCGGGGTCGACTTCTCTCGCTTCGGCCGCGACTTCCTGCTCGGCTGTGTTCTGGCGGCCGTCATTGGCGGAAGCGGCCTCGCGCTGTACCTCGCCGCTCACGCCGCCGGAGTCAACCTCACCGTCGTCGCCGCCGATCTGCCTGATGTCTGGTGGAGGATCCCGATCGAGATCCTCGCGGCAATCCAGAACGGCATCCTCGAAGAGGTGCTGGTCGTCGGCTACCTGCTGCATCGCCTCGACCAGATGGGATGGTCGCCTCGGTCGGCCCTCCTGACGTCTGCAGCCGTGCGCGGCAGCTATCACCTGTATCAGGGTCTCGGCGGGTTCTTCGGAAACGCCGTGATGGGCCTGATCTTCGGCTGGGTGTACCAACGCTGGCACCGCACGACGCCCCTGGTCGTCGCACACTCTCTGATCGACGCGGTCGCGTTCGTCGGGTACACGCTGCTGGTCGGCCACGTGAGCTGGATCCCGAGCTAGCCCGCGACGTTGCGGCGAGCGGTCACATATTCCGGCCGAGCGGTCACATGTTCCGGCCGAGCGGTCAGGTTGTCCGAATGAGCGGTCAGGTTGTGCGAACTCTGGAGCCCGGCGGCGGTGCCGTGACCCTCGAAACGGTCGGCTCAGCGCCTGATCGATCCGGTCGGGGAGTACTGAGTGACCAGCTGGCGATCGAGGACGAATGCCATCCCGTCGCCGCACTCCTTCGCCTGGATCTTGACGGTGCGCTTGCCCTTCTTGACCTTGGCGACGCCTTGGTTGACGTTCGTTGCGTCGTTGAGGCCGTCGTTCTCGAGGTTCACCGCGGATGCGCTCGACACCTTCTTGCCGTCGACGACCAGTCGGGTGACGAGCAGCGCCTCGTCAACGGAGTCGGTGTCGCGGGTGGCGGCGACGGTGCTGGTGACGGTCAGGAAGCCGGCCGCGGGCGCGCTGATCTTGCGAGTCAGGATGTCGCGGTAGTGGCAGCCGTCGAAGTCATCGATGTGGACGTGCGACCGCACGTACGACGTGCTCGAGAGCTGGTCGAGGGTGTGTCCGCCGACCTTGTGGGCGTTGGAGGCGTCGAAGCCGCCCGCGCCGAGCGACGGCACTGCCGTCGCGACCGCGAAGGTGACGACAACCGCCACGATGACCTTGAGGTGCTTCGACAGAAAATCGCGCATACCGATCCCTTTGCTCGCTGCGTGCGTCCCCGTGGAGTCCAGGGTCGCGCATCGATCGCGCGAGCCGACGCCGACACGACGTCTGGCCGAGGCGGCGTCGGCCCGACTTCGACATCCGAATGTGGGTTTGTCGGCAGGCAGGAATATTCTGTTTAGTGCCGTCCGCACCCAATGGCACGATCGCTCCGACCGGCCCAGACTGCCCACGGCGTGTCCTTCATCGCCGGTAACTCCAACGCCGCACCACGAGGAGCTTGGCTCGAATGTCGACGCAACCGTCTGCACCATCCGCACCCGAACACCCCGACAACATCGACGGAGCCGTCCTCAAGGTGGCGGGCGTCGTTGTGCTCGGCGCCGTCATGGCGATCCTCGACATCACCGTCGTCAACGTCGCACTCCCGACGTTCACCACCGTCTTCAGCGACGGAGGCGAGCCGCTTCCCTACTCGACGGTCGCGTGGACCGTCACCGGGTACACCCTCGCCTTGGCGACCGTCATCCCGCTCACCGGCTGGGCCGCCGACCGGTTTGGCACAAAACGCCTTTACATGAGCGCGATCGGACTCTTCACGGCCGGCTCCGCGCTGTGCGCCACGGCCACGTCGATCAACATGCTGATCGGCTTCCGCGTGCTACAGGGATTCGGCGGCGGCATGCTGATGCCGCTCGGCATGACGATCATGACCAGGGCCGCGGGCCCGAAGCGGATGGGCCGGCTGATGGCCATCCTCGGCGTGCCGATGCTGCTCGGCCCGATCTGCGGGCCGATCCTCGGTGGCTGGCTGATCCAGCACGCGAGCTGGCACTGGATCTTCCTCATCAACGTCCCCATCGGCGCCGTCGCGCTGATCTACGCCTACACGGTGCTCGACAAGGACTCGCCGGAGCCGTCGGAGGCGTTCGACTTCCTCGGCATGGCGCTGATGTCGCCCGGCCTTGCGCTGTTCCTCTACGGCGTCTCGTCGATCCCGGGCGCGGCAGACGGCCAGTACAGCTACGCGCGTGTGTGGATCTCGATGGCCGTCGGCCTTGGGCTCGTGATCGCGTTCATCTTCCACACGTTCCGGCCCGAGCATCCGTTGCTCGACCTGCGGCTGTTCAAGAACCGCAACCTCGCCGTCGCCAACATCACCATGTTCCTGTTCGCCGCGGCGTTCTTCGGTGGCCTGCTGCTGGTTCCGACGTACTTCCAGGAGGTGCGGGGCGAGTCGACGCTGGCCGCCGG
>DATIOH010000132.1:0-3764 GCA_035473375.1 Nocardioidaceae bacterium
GGCAGGTACGGCGATTGGCGTCGGCGGCGCGGTCGGCTATACCGTGACGGGGTCGTACCGCCGCACGTTGGGGACTTTTCTTGACCGACACTGCCACGGCGCCTGCCGATGAGACAACAGACAATTCAGACACCGCGCCCGCCACTGAGCAGGCAGCGGCGGTCGAGGAGGCGCCAGACCCGCTCGCCGGGATGCGCGTCGTCCATCGCACGATCCTCCGCGCCGACCAAGAGCTCGACATCCGCCCCCTCTACGTCGGCGGGGTCACGGCGATCGACGCCAACAGCGCCCCGTCCGCAGACGACGACGAGCTTGAGGAGGGCGAGCTTCCCGACACGAGCCCGACCTCGTACGACGACAACCCCGACAACGTCGAGGACATCAGCGGCCACGGCCGGGTCCTCGAGGGCACCGCGGTGGTGCGGCCCGAGCGGCGGCTGACCTTCGGCACCTACTTCAACGCCTTCCCGGCGAGCTACTGGCGCCGCTGGACGCCGTTCGAGACCGTCCGGCTCGTCATGCGCGTGTCAGGCCAGGGTCGCGTCGTCGTGTCGAGGTCGACCGCGAAGGGTCACGTCCAGCGGGCCGACTCCGCCGTTTTCGACAGCCGCGAGCAGCAGACCCTCATCTTCGATCTTCCGCTGAAGCCGTTCATCGACGGAGGCTGGTACTGGTTCGACCTGCAGGCCGGGGGCGAGGACGCCACCCTGCACGAGGCTGTGTGGGCTGTCGAGACCGACAAGCTCAAGCCGGGCAAGGTGTCGATCGGCATCACCACCTACAACCGCCCCGAGTTCTGCATCGACCAGCTGATCAACCTGTCGGAGCAGCCGGACGTGCTCGCGATCCTCGACGAGATCTACGTTGTCGACCAAGGCACTCAACGCGTCTCTGACCACGAGCTGTACGAGGCCGCTGCCAAAGCCCTCGGCCCCAAGCTCCACTACATCGTGCAGGGCAACCTCGGCGGCTCCGGCGGCTTCTCCCGCTCGATGGACGAGGCGACCGTCAAGGGCGACGCCGACTACGTGCTCCTGCTCGACGACGATGTCGTCTGCGAGCCCGAGGGCATTCTCCGATCCGTCGCGTTCGCCGATCTGGCGAAGAGCCCGACGATCGTCGGCGGCCAGATGTTCAGTCTGTTCGACCGCTCGGTCATGCACGCGTACGGCGAGACGGTCGCGAAGTACCGCTGGTTCTGGGGCGCGGCGCCCAACACCGTCCACGGCCACAACTTCTCGCGGCGCTCGCTGCCGTCGACCACGTGGCTGCATCGGCGCATCGACGTCGACTACAACGGCTGGTGGATGTGCCTGATCCCGACCCGCGTGATCCGCGAGATCGGGTTGTCGCTGCCGATGTTCATCAAGTGGGACGACGCCGAGTTCGGCCTGCGGGCCGGCGAGGCGGGCTTCCCGACGGTGACGCTGCCCGGCATGGCGGTGTGGCACGTGCCGTGGCACGAGAAGGTCGACACGATCGACTGGCAGGCGTACTTCCACCGCCGCAACCGGATCGTGGCCGCGCTTCTGCACTCGCCGTACGAGCGTGGCGGCCGGTTGATCTTCGAGAGCTTCGAGACCCAGATCAAGCACCTGTTCTCAATGCAGTACAGCCCGGCCGAGATGGGCCTGATGGCGATCGAGGACATCCTCGAAGGCCCGGAGCGGATGCACCGCGACGTGCTCGAGCGGCTGCCCGAGCTCAATGCGCTCCGCAAGAACTACGCCGACTCGCAGTCGAAGCCCGATCTCGACTTGTTCCCGCCGGCCCGGCGCAAGAAGCCTCCGCGCAAGGGTCGGGCGCCGACAGCTCCGACCGGCACGATCGGGCGAGCCAAGACGATGGCTCTGGGCGCGATTCGTCAGGTGATGCCGATGCGCGACCTGGCCCGAGAGCACCCCGAGGCCAACATCGCCCATCTCGACTTGAAGTGGTGGCTGCTCTCGCAGTTCGACTCCGCTCTGGTCTCTGCTGCCGACGGCACGTCGGCGTCCTGGTACAAGCGCGACCCCGAGCTGTTCCGCGATCTGCTGAAGCGCTCGCTCGCCGTACACATGCGGCTCGCCCGCGAGTGGCAGGCTCTGTCTGAGCAGTACCGGACGGCCCTGCCCGAGCTCGCCTCGCCCAAGGCGTGGGCCGAGACGTTCGACGCGTCTCGCGAGAAGTTGCCCTAACGCCCGACCCCGGCACCAAGATCCGACATCAGGCCCCGTCATGGCGTCAGCCCGTCATGGCGTGCTGGTTGTCGGATCTTGCATCTCGGCCCGCACTCCGAGCAGGCGAACGGCCCGGTCGTGGTCCAACGACTCGACGAGGGTCGCGATCACCGTCGCGATCTCCTCGGGCTCGCTCGTCGCCGCCGGCAGCTTCCGGCTCTTCGTCCGGGTGTCGAACGGCGCGTAGCGCACCTTGAGCGTGAGCCGAGTCGCAGGCCGTCCGTACCCGTGCAGATCGTCGGCCACCGCGAGCGCGATGGTCCGCGCCTCGGCCGCGATCTGCGCCCAGTCGTCGAGGTTCTGTTGGAAGGTGACCTCACGGCTCCGTCCTCGCGCGACGTACGGGGTCGGGTCGACCGGCGACGTGTCGGCGCCGCGCCCAAGCCGCCGATACCACGGACCCATCGTCGGTCCGATCGCATCGGCCAGCAGCTGGGCCGGCGTCTCGGCTAACTGCCGCACGGTCGTGATGCCGAGCGTGCCCAGGCGCTTCGCCGTCTTCGAGCCGATGCCCCACAACGCATCGGTCGGGCGGTCGCCCATGACGTCGTACCAGTTCTCCTCGGTGAGCCGGAACGTTCCGCGCGGCTTTCCGAAGTCGGTCGCGATCTTGGCCCGCACCTTTGTGTCGCCGATCCCGATCGAGCAGTGCAGGCCGGTCGTGTCGAGCACACCCTCCTGGACGCGACGTGCGAATGCCTCGGGGTCGTCGGTCTCGACCGCCATGAACGCCTCGTCCCACCCCAACACCTCGACCGGCAGGCCGAACGACCGCAGTGCCTCCATGACCTCCGCGGACGCATCGTCGTAGGCGTCCTTGTCGACCGCGACGAAGACCGCGTCGGGTGCCTTCTCCAGTCTCTTCATGGCCGTCCGCAACGGCATGCCCGACCGCACGCCGAACTCGCGCGCCTCGTACGACGCCGTCGACACGACGCCGCGCTCGGTCGGGTCGCCTCGCCCGCCGACCACGATCGGCAGCCCGGCCAACTCTGGCCGCCGCATTACCTCGACCGCGGCGATGAACTGGTCGAGGTCGACGTGCAGCACCCACGCGTGCTGCGTCGGGGATGCCGTCTCGCCCATGTGCGCCAGTCTGCCGCTCCCCACTCGGCCCGTTGGATCCCTATTGCACGCGGCCCGTGGATGGAGGCGTGTGTCAGGGTGACTCGGTGGCGGACCTGCGGCTGAGCGACGGCGACGCCGCCCGGCTCCGCACGGCGCTGACCGTGGCCGGGTTCACGGTCGACGGCGTACGAGCGCTCATCGGCGACGAGGCGCACGCGGCGCTCGCCCGCAACGAGACGACGCCTGCGGTCCGGCAGACCAGCGACGGCTCGCCGCTCGCGACGCTCACCCGGCTGTGGCCGCTGCAGGCAGCCGTCGCCGAGCCGGCTGCCGAGGCCGCCCTGCCCGGACTCGCCGGCCCGCTGGTCGCCGCGGGCATCCTCGACCGTGACGGAGGCGACGTGCGTGCCGTGGTCGACGTCCGCCCGTACGCCGACGAGTCGCATGACTGGTGGGTCGTCGCCGATCTGACCCCGG
>DATIOH010000133.1:0-3271 GCA_035473375.1 Nocardioidaceae bacterium
CTGAGGCGCGACAACGGCGACGATGTCTGGGTCGCCGCCCAGGTCACCCATCAGTCCGCCGACCCGAGCCGCGATTTCTGTGCCGCCCTCGGACTCGCCATCGACGCCGACGCAGGCGAGTCGGTCGTGATGCCGGAGCTGCCGGGTCCGGGACCGCGTCTGCAGGACGTCGTAGTGGCCGACTCCGACTTCACCGTGCGGGTGCTCGACGGCTTCGACTTCTGGTTCGAGGGCGTCGATGACACTGACGGCACGGCCGCGTCGACCCTCGAGACGCTGAACTCGTCGATCGACCCCTCGAGCAGGCTCTCGTCGGTCGACGGCGCCTTCTGGACCGCGGTCGCCACGAAGGAACACCTGCGCTGGGTGATGCCGTACGACGAGGAGGCGCTGCTCACGGCCTTGGCCCGGCTGCACGTCGCCGGCGCCGACCGACTGACCCCCGACTCGCGGCTCGTCGGCTCCTTCCGCGCGCACGGCCTGCTGGTGCCCGTCTGGGATCTGCCGGCGGGCACCGGAGCCGAGGCGCTCGAGGAGCCCGCCGGCGCGTTCCAGACCCGCGTCGACGACGCCCTCGCCGACTCCGCTGCGCTGACGTCGGACGAGCGCGCTGCGCGGCACGGGTTGGCGAGTCGTCAGTTGACGATCCGCTGACCGAAGCGAGCCGAGCTCCGTCGCGCCGGACGCAAAGCGGAACATTGCGGGCAGCCTCAATGGTCGCCGTGCGGATTTCGTGGCCGAAAACGCGTGCGCAGAGGGGAATCCGACGACTTTCCGCCGCTTCCGAGCGATTTGCTTGTGCCGTTCCTGTACGACTGTTTAAACTGAAATCACACCCGGTCGTTGCTGTATCCCCCGTCAGTAACGGCCGGGTTTCCAATTGTCCAGACCCAGTCGACGCGCGCCGTCGGAGTTCCAGGCCGCCGGACGCGGCCTCGCTAACGGTCGCGAACGATCGGGCACGACATGCATCGCGGCCCGCCGCGGCCCGATCCGAGCTCTGAGCCGGCGATCGAGATCACGTCGATCCCAGCGTCGCGAAGGCGCGCGTTCGTCTCGACGTTGCGCTCGTACGCCACCGCGATCCGCGGGGCGACAGCCAGCGTGTTGTTGCCGTCGTCCCACTGTTCGCGCTCGGCGGTCACGGGGTCGAGTCCGGTGTCGATCTGCCGGAGGGTGTCGATCCCCATCGCCTTAGCGGCGGCGACGAGGAACGGCTCGCCGTCGGCGACTGCGAGGCGCAGGGACCGCTCGTCGTCCGACGGCTCGATGCAGGTGACGGCATGAGCCTGGAGGGTGTCGGCGACGTTGGGGTACATCACGATCGCGTCGGCGTCGACCATCGTGCAGACGGTGTCGAGGTGCATCGTCGCTCGCTCCTGGGCGATCGGCACCGCGAGGACGGTGTGGGCAAGCTCGTCGGCGAACACGCGCCGGGCCAGCCGTTCGACGCCAGCCGGCGTGGTCCGCTCGCCGACGCCGACCGCGATGACCCCCGGCGCGAGCAGCAGGACGTCGCCGCCCTCGAGATGCTCGGCCTGCCAGCCGTGCACACGCGAGACCCCGGCGAACATCGGGTGGTAGCTGTAGATCAGCTCGGTCAGCTGCGTCTCGCGCGAGCGAGCCGGCATCGCGAGGCTGGTGACGACGACCCGGTCGCGCAGCCAGACCGAGCTGTCGCGCGTGAAGAGCAGATTCGGCAGCGGGTCGATGACGAAGTCGTCGTGGTCGAGGAGGCTGGTGACGAGGCCATGTCCGCCGCGCACCTCGTCATTGCGGACCCCGGCGGTGAGTGCGCCCGCGAGCTCGGGCGCGGGCAGCGACTCGAGCCAGCCGGTGAGATAGCTGCGGAGCGTGTCGCCGAGACGGAGGCTCGAGGTCACCTGCGCGATCGACTGCTCGCGGGCTGTCGGGTTCTCCAGCGCCGTGGTTAGCAGCTCGACGAGATAGAGCACCTCCACGCCGCGATCGCGCAGCGCCGACGCGAAGGCGTCGTGCTCGTCTTGGGCCCGGCTCACCCACGGGATGCCGTCGAACAAAAGACTGTCGTTGTTACGTGGCGTCAGACGAGTGAGTTCTGGCCCGGGACGATGCAGCATGACGGTCCGCAGCCGACCGACCTCGGTGTCTGCGCCCAGCGTTGAGGTCATGGCTGGAGCCTAGCCCTCACTGGGCGAGTTGGACCGCGCCAGCAGTGGCGAATGCGAGGCACACGGCGGCCGCGAAATAGTGAACGAGGTCGAGGCGCAGATAGCGCAGCAGCACGCGACCGGAGACGACCGCCAGGCCCGACACCGCAAGCAGCGCCACCCACGATCCGAGGAAGATCGACACCGGATTCCCGTGCTTGGCGACGAGGTTGAGGGTCAGGATCTGCGACAGGTCGCCCCACTCGGCGGCGAAGATCAGGAGGAACGACGCAAAGGCCGCGCGCACGCCGGTCGCACGGTGCTCGGTGCGCGACTCGAACTCCGCCTCTGCCTTCTGCTCGTCGGCCGCCGCGCGCGGAGCCGAGCGCACGAGCACGATCGCGCCGATGAGGAACATCGTGATGCTGAGGGCTTCGACGACCTGGTGGGGGAACAGCGAGACCAGTGATCCGGCAGTGACCGCGACGAGGCACTGCACGAAGAAGGCGACGCCGACACCAATCCACACCGCGAGGGGCGGGTAGCGCGTGGCGAGGACAAGGGCCGCCACAAACGTCTTGTCTGGGAGCTCGACGGGGAAGATGAGGACGAAGCTCAGCAGGACCAGATGCCAGTCCAACGGTCTCCCTCGCGGTCGGGTGCATGTCGCGAGTCAAGTCTCTCAGGCGACCGCCCGTCGGATATCCGGCGGCTCAGAGAGGCCGCCCTTCTAGTCTGTGACCATGCCTGGAGTCCCGCCCGCCCGATTCGCCTATCTCGGCCCGGCTGGAACGTTCACCGAGTCGGCCCTGCGGCAGATCCCCGCCGCCAGGTCGGGCGAGCAGATCCCGTACAACTCAGTGCTCGCGGCTCTCGACGCAGTCCGCGACGGCGACGCCGACGGTGCAGTCGTGCCGATCGAGAACTCGGTCGAGGGCGTCGTCCCCGTGACGGTCGACTACCTGTTCACCGGCGATCCGCTGATGATCACGCGCGAGATGCACGTGACCGTCGACTTCGCGCTCCTGGCGCGGCCGGGCACCTCGATCGAGGACGTGCGCAAAGTGGCGACCCACCCCCACGGCGAGGCCCAGTGTCGCCGGTGGATCGCCGCCAACCTGCCGAAGGCGGAGGTCGTGCTC
>DATIOH010000134.1:0-9830 GCA_035473375.1 Nocardioidaceae bacterium
GCGAGCGATACCGATCGGCCGACCTCGTCTGGGGCTCCGAGCCGAATCGCTTCGTCCGCCGGCTGTGCGAACGGCTGCAGGTCGGCGAGGCGGTCGACATCGCCTGCGGCGAGGGCCGCAACGCGCTGTGGCTCGCCCGCATGGGCTGGCGCGTGCTCGGCGTCGACTTCTCCGAGGCCGCGATCGAGCGGGCCCGCGAGCTGACCGCCGCTGAGAACGAACATGTCCGGCTGCACCTGACGTGGAGAGTCTCCGACGTCACCGTCGAGTCCCCACGGCGAAACCGCTACGACCTCGCGATCGTGTCCTACGTCCACATCGAGCCGGCCGCGCGCGACGACATGCTCCGCGCCGCAGCCCGGTCCGTCCGGACGAACGGTCGACTCGTCGTCGTCGGCCACGACCGTCGCAACCTCGATGAGGGAGTCGGCGGTCCGCAGGACGCGGAGCGGCTCTACGCGCCCGACGACCTGGCCGCCATCGCCAGCGAAGGAGGTCTGGCGGTCGAGATCGCGGAGACGGTCGAGCGCCCCACGGACGACGGCGTCGCACTCGACGCCATCCTGCGGGCCCGCCGCCCACCGCTGCCGTGACGGTCTCCGGGAGAGGGTCCGGCTAGCGGCTGAAGACGCACTTTCCGTCGACATAGGTCGCGTCGATCCGGCCGTCGCCGATCTCGTCAGACGGTCCCGCGAGGATGTCGCGGTCGATCACCGCGAGGTCGGCCGCCATGCCGACCTCGATCCGTCCGGTGTCGTCGAGGTGGTTCACAAACGCCGAGCCCTCGGTGTAGGCGGAGAGCGCGGTCTCGACATCGAGAGCCTGCTCGGGGTAGAGCGGCTCACGCAGGTCGCCCAAGCCCGCAGGCGCCTGCCGGTTGACGGCCACGTGCATCGCCCAGAGCGGATCGGGGCTGCTCACCGGCCAGTCGCTGCCGGCGCATAGCCGGGCTCCGGCCTTGAGCAGCCCCCCGAACGGGTACTGCCAGGTGCTGCGCTCTGGACCGAGGAACGGGATGGTGAGGTCGTCCATCTGAGCCTCGTGGCATGCCCACAGCGACTGCATGTTGCCGGTCACGCCGAGCTCGGCGAATCTCGGGACGTCGTCGGGGTGGATCACCTGGATATGCGCGATGTGATGGCGCAGATCGTTGTCGCCGTTCTGGGTGCGCGCCGCCTCGAACGCGTCGAGCGCCTCGCGGACGGCGCGGTCGCCGATCGCGTGGACGTGCACCTGGAATCCGCGCCGGTCGAGCTCGGTGACGTGCTCGCAGAGCTCGTCGGGAGCGACCATCGAGATGCCGTCGTTGGCGGTCGCGCGACCGTCAGACCCGAGGTAGGGGTCGATCATCGCGGCGGTGAAGTTCTCGCAGATGCCGTCCTGCATGATCTTCACCGACGTCGTCCTGAAGTTGCCGCCCGAGTACCGCTCGCGCCGCTCGACCAGGTCGTCGATCTGATCGGCTCCTCGGGTGTTGAACCACCACAGGGCGCCGACGACCTTGGCCGTGAGACGCCCGTCGTCCGCGCAGTCTCGATATGCGGCGCTCGCGTCGGTCATCTCGGCGAAGCTGCCGAGCAGTGCGTCCTGCCACGCCGTGACGCCGAACGAGTGCAGGTACGCCTGCGCCTCGAGCAGTCCCTCGATGTTCTCGTCGTTCGTGGGAGTCGGTATCAGCCGCCCGACGAGGTCCATGGCGTCCTCATGCAAGGCGCCCGTCGGGGACCCGTCAGGGTCGCGCTCGATCCGCCCGAACGCGGAGTCGGGGGTGTCGCGGTCGACGCCGGCGAGCTCGAGGGCACGCGAGCTCACCCACGCGTCATGATGGTCGCGGTTCGGGAGGTAGACGGCGCGGTTGCCGACGATCTCGTCGAGCCGCTCACGTCGAGGCAACCCGCCTGGGAACGATGACAGGCTCCATCCGCCGCCGACAATCCATTCGAGGTCGGGGTTGGCATTCGCGTAGGCAGCGATCGCCTCGAGGTAGCCCGCCTCGGTCGTGTACGGCGTCAGGTCGCACGTCAGCCGCTCGATGCCGCCTGAGACCGGGTGCACGTGGGCGTCCTGGAAACCTGGAACCAGCAGCCGGCCCGTCAGGTCGACGACATCGGTCGCCGGCCCGACCAGGTCGTCGGCGTCAGCGCCGATCGCCGCGATCCGGCCGCCGATGACGGCGACCGTGTCGGTCGACCTCCGCCCAAGCGCGTGGAACACCGAGCCCCCTCGGAACACGAGATCGGCGCGCATGCTCAGCCTTTCTTGACCGTGACGCTGAGGATGCTGATCGGCTGGTTCGGGTGCCCGTCGCCGGAGCCGTTTGAGTTGTCCGAGCCGCCCTTCGCGAGGCCGGTCAGGATGTCGAGTCCCTTCGTGACGCGGCCGAAGATCGAGTAGCCGCCGCCGTCGGTCGGAAGCTGGCTGTTTCGGTAGACCAGGAAGAACTGGCTGCCGTTGCTGTTGGGGTCTTGCGTGCGCGCCATCGCGACTGTGCCGGTCGGGTATCTGCCGTCGGCCGGAGCGTTCTCGATGCCGAAGCCGTAGCCAGGCCCGCCGCTTCCCGTACCGGTCGGGTCGCCGCACTGCAGCACGTAGATCCCGGCCGTCACCAGCCGGTGGCAGGGGCTCTCGTCGAAGAAGTGCTTCTGCGCGAGGAAGACGAACGACGAGACGGTCTGCGGCGCTGCCTTGCCATTGAGCTCCATGACGATGTCGCCGCAGTTGGTCTTGAGCGTCGCCGTCCAGGTGGCGTCGCCAGCGAGCGTCTTCGGCGGCGGGTTGTCGTACTTCTGCGTGTCGCCCGGGGTGGGCGGCGCAGCCGAGCAGTCGAGGCCGGTGTCGACCGGGCCGGTGGACTGGTCTGCGGTCGACGGAGCCGTCGTCGACTGGCTGAGCGTCGGCGTGCCGGGCGAGCCCGCGGCTGTGTTGTCATCGCCGCCGCCCTTCAGCAGCACCGCGATGGCGACGACAGCGCCGATGCACAGGAGGACGACGAGGGACACGATGAGGGCGGTCGCCCGCGGCGCGGGTTCCTTCCCGAGCTGCGGATTGCGCGGACGCCTGGTGTTCGACATGGCCACACCCTAAGAGACGTCGCTAAGAGATCGAACGTCCCCTCCGCGACGTGGATCGGCGCCGGGGCCGTCGACTGCGATCGCGGCAACGCCGCCGAAGTACGAGTCGAGGGCCGGCCAGCGGGCGACATCGCCTGCCGCGTCGAGCCGCGCGAGCACTTCCGACGACATGCCCGGCTCGACATGGACCTTGTCAGGCACCGGGTTGAGCCGAGGAGCCTGGATCGCGTCGACCGCCGACATGCCGCGATGAAGCACGTTGACGAGGACCTGCAGCAGCGCGGACCTGATTCGGCTTCCGCCCGCGGCACCGGCGACCAGGACCGGGCCGTCGTCGTCGACGGCGATGAGCGGCGACATCATCGAGCCCATCCGACGACCAGGCGTCTCGGTCCCGCGGACCAGCTCGCCCTCGCCCATCATCGAGTTCAGATGGATCCCGAGATCGGCGAGCCAGACTCCCGACGACAGGCCGAGGCTCGTCGTCACCGCACAGGCGTTCCCGTCGGCGTCCGCTACCGCGATGCTCGTCGTGTCTCCGCGTTTCGGATGTGCGCGCAGCACATCGACCATCCGCGCGGCCGTCTCGGCGTCGTCGGCCACCACCTCAAGTGCGGCGAGCGCGCCGAGAAGATTGTCGAGGTCGTCGCCCCGCGCAAGGACCTGAGCTCCCGCGAACTCGACAGACCGGGGCCGTGTCTCGCGGACCTCGTAGGCGGCGAGGTCCGCCGGCCCGAGGTCGCCCTGCTCGCCGATCGCCGAGACCATCGCCTCGGCGATCGGACCGGTGTAGAAGGCGGCGGGACCGTCGTCGGCCAGCATTCTCAGCGCGCCGTCGAGCCCCGGATGAAAGAGCCGACCGCCGGCCGGCAGCAGCCCGCCCGAACGATCGCCGTAGACGGCGACGCCCTCGTTGATCAACATCGCCGACGCCACCGTGCCGAGCACCTTCGCGTGCACCGGCGCGAACGAGACGCCGCGTTCGGCGTGCTCGATCGCAGGCCGCACGACGTCGCGCCACGGCAGCCGTCCCCACCGCTCGTGCAGGTGCGCGACGCCCGCTGGCACACCCGGCACCGCGACCGTCGACGCACCGACGGCGTACGGCACCAGCTGCCCGCCGAAGTCGATGGCGATCTCGAGCGGCGGCACCGACCGCAGGCCGCCGAGCCCGGGAACGGCGACGAAGAAGTCCACGCACGTCGCGGTGGCCGTGCTCGCGTCGTAATACGTGGCGAAGCCGCCCCCGCCGATTCCCGTGAACAGCGTCTCGGCGACGCACGAGGCGAGCGTCATCGCGGCTGCCGCGTCCGCCGCCGACCCGCCGGCCGCGAGGATGTCTGCGCCGACCTGTGCCGTGACGGGATTGCCGGCGGCCACCGACACCGGCAGACGTGGAGTCGACAGTGCGGCCTGCCTCGTCAGCGGGGGCCGGTATACGTACCGGCCACCGACTGTCCCTTGGCCAGCACGGTGATTCCGTCGGCGATAGCGAAACCCGCGGCCGCATCTGTCTCGTGGTCGACACCGATCTCGACGCCGTCCGGGATCACGACGTTCTTGTCGATGATCGCGTCGACGACACGAGCGCCGGCGCCGATCTTGACGTTGTCCATGATCACGCTGCGCTCCACGAGGGCGCCTGTCGCGACATAGGTGTTGAAGCCGAAGACCGACTTCTTCACGGTCGCGCCCGAGACGATGGAGCCTGTCGCCACGATGCAGTCGTCGGCCTCCGCCTCCTCGACGAACTTCGCCCCCGGCAGCTGTGCCTGGTTGGTGAAGATCGGCCACTGGCTGTTGTAGAGGTTGAAGGTGGGCTCGACGCTCACCAAGTCGAGGTGCGCCTCGTGATACGAGCGCATCGTGCCGACGTCGCGCCAGTAGTCGCGGTCGTGCGCGGTCGAGCCCGGCACGTCATTGCGTTTGAAGTCGTAGACACCCGCGTCCTTCGAGTCGACGAACATCGGGATGATGTCGCCGCCCATGTCGTGCTTGGAGTCGGCGTTGGCGGCGTCTTGCTCGAGCGCCTCGACGAGCGCGTCGGCGGTGAAGACATAGTTGCCCATCGACGCGAAGGACTCGTCGGGGCTGTCGATCAACCCAGGCGGGTCGGCCGGCTTTTCGAGGAACTCCTCGATCTGGACGCCGTCCGGCGCCGTCTTGATGACGCCGAACTGGTCGGCCTCCGCGCGCGGCACGCGGATGCCTGCGACGGTCACCCCCGCGCCCGACTCGACATGCGCGTCGACCATCTGCGATGCGTCCATGCGGTACACGTGATCGGCGCCGAACACGACGATGACGTCGGGCCGTTCGTCGACGATCAGGTTCATGGACTGGTAGATCGCGTCAGCGCTCCCCTGGTACCACTGCTTGCCGCGGCGCTGCTGTGCGGGAACCGGCGTGACGTAGTTGCCGAGCTGCGTCGACAGCCGCCAGGCGAGAGAGATATGTCGATCGAGCGAGTGCGACTTGTACTGGGTGAGGACGCACAGGCGCCGATACCCCGCGTTGACGAGGTTCGAGAGCGCGAAGTCGATCAGGCGATAGCTGCCGCCAAACGGGACTGCCGGCTTCGCCCGGTCGAGCGTCAACGGCATCAGTCGCTTGCCCTCGCCGCCCGCGAGGACGATTCCCAAGACGTTCGGCTTGGCCATGGACCGACACTACTGCCGCGTCGCGCATGCTGCGCGAGACGCAGCCGCGCCTACTAGGGTCGGGGCATGCGCGTGGCACTCTTCACCCGCGAGTATCCGCCCGACGTCTACGGCGGCGCGGGGGTGCACGTCGACTTCCTGGCTCGACACCTGCGCAGCCGAGTGGATCTCGACGTCCTGTGCATGGGAGCCGAGCGCGATGACGCCATCGCCGTCCCCGAGCAGGACGGACGCTTTCCGCAAGCGAACTCGGCGCTGCACGTCCTCTCGACCGACCTCGTCATGACCGCGCACGCCGCCGGGGCCGACCTCGCCCACTCGCACACCTGGTACGCCAACATGGCCGGTCACTGGACCAAGCTGCTGTACGACGTCCCGCACGTCGTCACCGCTCACTCGCTCGAGCCGCAGCGACCGTGGAAGGCCGAGCAGCTCGGCGGCGGCTATCGGCTCTCGTCATGGGCCGAGCAGACCGCCTACCTCGGCGCCGACGCCGTCGTCGCGGTCAGCCGCGGGATGGCCGACGACATCCTGGCCGCCTACCCGGAGGTGTCGCCCGACCGCGTGCACGTGATCTACAACGGCATCGACGCAGACTTCTACGCGCCCGATTCCGACACCTCGCTGATCGAGTCTCTCGGCGTCGACCTCGCTCGACCTTACGCGGCCTTCGTCGGGCGGATCACGCGGCAGAAGGGCGTCCCCCATCTGCTTCGTGCCGCGTCGTCGTTCGCACCCGAGCTGCAGATCGTCTTGATGGCCGGCGCGGCCGACACCGCCGAGCTGAAGGCCGAGACCGACGAGCTCATCGACCGGCTCCAGCGTGAGCGCGACGGCGTGATCCTGGTCAGCGAGATGAAGCCTCGCGAAGCGGTCCGTCAGGTGCTGTCACACGCTCTGGCGTTCCTGTGCCCGTCGGTCTACGAACCGCTCGGCATCGTCAACCTCGAGGCGATGGCATGCGAGACAGCGGTTGTCGCCAGCGCTGTCGGCGGAATCCCGGAGGTAGTCGTCGACGGCGAGACCGGCCTGCTGGTGCCGTTCGATCCCGACGACACAGCGCGTTTCGAGGCCGACATCGCAGCCCGGGTCAACGAGCTGGTCGCCGATCCGGCCCGCGCCCGGGCCATGGGCAAGGCCGGCCGCGAGCGCGCAGTGACGTCGTTCGACTGGGGAGCGATCGCCGATCAGACGGTCGCGCTCTACCGCAGCCTTCTCTGAGGCTCGGATGCCGGTCGGACAGGCCCGACGCGACGTCGTCGACCAGGTGCGGGCGGCGCTCGCCGCCGCGGCCGACCCAGAGGCGGCACCGGCGATGCAGGCGTACATGAAGTCCGCACTGCCGTACTACGGCGTCCGGGTCCCTGTGGTCCGCAGCATTGTCCGGACGATCTACACACAACGGCCGATCTCGCAGCGCGACGCGTGGGACGCGACCGTCCGGGCTCTCTACGACGAGGCGACGCATCGCGAGGAACGCTACGCCGCACTCGCCCTGGCCGGGCACCGGCTCTACTCGGCCTACGTGGATGCGGCAGCCATGCCGCTCTACAAGCACCTCGTCGCGACCGGCGCCTGGTGGGACCTCGTCGACGAGGCGTCGCACCGGGTTGGCGACGCGCTACGTGCCGATCGGCCCGGGGTCACGGCAGACCTTGATCGCTGGATCGCCGCCGACAGCCTCTGGCTGCGCCGCTCGTCGATCATCTGCCAGGTGGGGCACCGAGCCGACACCGACCTCAAGCTGCTCGAGCGCGCGGTGACGGCGAACCTGGCCGACCGCGACTTCTTCATTCGGAAGGCGATCGGCTGGGCACTGCGCGACCTGTCGACAACGAACCCCGACTGGGTGCGCGCGTTCGTCGCCGAACACGCCGAGGAACTGTCGCCGCTGTCGGCTCGCGAAGCGTTGCGGAAGATCAGCCGGTAGCAACGACTAGAGCAGGCCGTGCAGCACGATGACGTCGCCGCCGCCGCTCCCCCGCCCGCCGAAGTCGAAGTCGTCGCCCTTGTGCAGCATCCCGTAGGTACCTGCGACCATCACGGCGATCACACAGAGCAGCGCGACGAAGAAGACCGCCAGGAACGCCAGTTCGACGGCCCGGCCGACCACCGAGACGACATCCTCAAGACGGTCGGAGACTCGCCCAAGTGCACTCATCTGCCCCTCCTCGCCCTCGACGGCGGTGCGTCTAAACGCGACGATAGGCGAGTGCGGCGCGCCTGAAGCCGCGATGGCGAGAAACGGGCGTTAGCGCGATGGTGCACTTGTGAACGGTGACATGGGGTCATCTGAGACTCACGGGCCGTGCCGGCGTCAGCAGGTGATCGCGCGCGGCGGTTGTGCGTATACTTTAATTCTCAACTAGTTTCCTGTCATGGAGAGCGCGGATGACCACTACGACCGATGCAACGCCCGTCTCCGAGCGGATGCCGGTGATGTACCTCAGCCATGGGGCTCCCCCGTTGGCCGACGACAAGGTGTGGACCCGCGAGCTCGCCGACTGGTCGGCGGGCCTGCCCGCGAAGCCGACGGCGATCCTCGTGATCTCCGCGCACTGGGAGGAAGCGCCCCTCACCGTCGGAGCCACCACCACGGTGCCGCTCGTCTACGACTTCTGGGGCTTTCCCGAGCACTACTACCAGGTGCAGTACCCGGCTCCCGGCGCTCCGGAGCTCGCCGACTCCGTCCGCGCGCTGCTCTCGAGCCCGCAGCACCAGGTGCACGACGCGCCGACGCGCGGCCTCGACCACGGCGCATACGTGCCGCTCGTCGAGATGTTCCCTGACGCGGACGTGCCGACCCTGCAGATCTCGATGCCGACCCTCGACCCGGTGCGGCTATTCGAGGTCGGCCAGCGCCTCAGGCCGCTGCGCGACGAGGGCGTGTTGATCCTCGGCAGCGGCTTCACCACCCACAACCTCCACCTGACGGACATGTCGCGCGGTCCCGACGCCGTGCCGTCGTCGTGGTCGGCCGAGTTCGACGCTTGGGCTGCCGAGCGGATCGCGGCTCGCGACTTCGACGCGTTGATCGACTTCGAGCGCCGCGCGCCAGCCGCGCAGATTGCGCATCCGCGGACCGAGCACTTCGCGCCACTGTTCGTCAGCCTTGGCGCGAGCGTCGACGAGCTCGCCGATGCGAGAACCGCTGTCGAGGGGTTCTGGTACGGCCTCTCGAAGCGTTCGTGGCAGTTCGACTGAGCGGCGCGTCGACACAAAGCCGTCGCGATAGCCTCTGGCGCGATGACCGAGCTGCCTGGTGGTGGAAGCGTCCGCCCAATGACCCGGTGGGGCGAGCCGGTGATGCACGCTCCATGCGCGCCGGTCGCAGTCTTCGATGATGCGCTGCGCGACCTCGTCGCCGACATGGCCGCGACCATGTACGCCGCGGACGGCGTCGGCCTCGCCGCCAACCAGGTCGGCGTCTCGCTCAGCGTCTTCGTCTTCGACTGCCCAGACAAAGACCATGTCCCCCATCGCGGCGTCGTCTGCAACCCCGTCCTGACCCTCCCCGAAGGTGCCGACCGCGTCCTCGACGAGGGCGAGGAAGGCTGCCTGTCGCTGCCCGGCGCGTACGCGGTTAGTGCGCGACCGGACTTCGCCCGCGTCGACGGTCAAGACGAGCACGGCCAGCCGATCGCCTTCGAGGGCACCGGCGTGCTCGCCCGATGCCTCCAGCACGAGACGGATCACCTCAACGGCATCGTGTTCGCCGACCGCATCCCCCAGAAGGTCCGCAAGCGGCTTTACAAGGACGCCGAGAAGTTCGCCGACGAGTTCCCGCCCGGCTGGCCCGCCGAGTAGCCGCCTGGTTCGGCTCGTGCAAACTGGAGGCACTTTGCCGACGGTCGGCGTCCGCGGCAGCGAGAGTGCCCGGCAAAGTGGCTGGTTCGGCGTGTGCAAACTGGAGCCACTTTGCCGACGGTCGGCGTCCGCGGCAGCGAGAGTGCCCCGGCAAAGTGGCTCCAGTTTGCGGTCTCTTGGGGATGCGCTGCCAACAACGTGACCGCTCACGCGGAATACGTGACCGCTCACGCGGAATACGTGACCGCTCACGCGGAATACGTGACCGCTCACGCCGCCCGGGTCGCGTAGA
>DATIOH010000135.1:0-6292 GCA_035473375.1 Nocardioidaceae bacterium
CGCCGCCGATCCGCTGTTCGGTCACCGCGCCACCTCGCTCTCGGCCCCCATGGTCGCAGCCACGTCGCGCAGTCCGCACGGGGTCTCAATCCACCAGAAGCCGCCGAGCCCGTCGCTCGCCGTCAACTCGCGCCAGTCACCGGCTGAGCTGAGTCGACGCAGGTAGTCGATCGGATCGGCTGTGGCCAGGTCGACGGCCGGGCGGTCTGGTCGAGCGAGTCGCTGTGTGAGGACATCGCGCTGTCGCGCGACGCGTCCGCCGACAACAGACGCGACCGAGTCGAACGCGACCGGCGCGGTGACGTCGTGACGTCCATCGAAACGTGCCGACGTCTGCCGGCCATGGCGGTACGACGTCGGCGACTCCGTCGGGGGACGGTCGCGCAGCAGATGTCCGTAGTCGATCGCGATGCAGACGCCGTCGGAGACCGAGGCGCAGAGCTGAGCCCACGCAGCGTCTCGCGCCAGGCCGACGACGGCGCGCTGGCGGGGTGCGTCGACCGGCCACCATCGCTCGATCCATGCGACGGCTGCCGGGTCGGGTGGCCCGCCGAGTCGCTCGCGGCCAGTCGGCAGGTGAACCTCGACCACGCGCAGGCCGTCGTCGGTCAGCTCGACGACGTCGCAGGGAATGTTGTCGAGCAGTTCGTTCGCGACGAGGAGGATCGGGCCGGCCGACAATGCCGCCACGGTCTCGACGCCGTCGCCCTCGGTCATCCGCCACTCGATGCCACGGGGAAGGGCCGACGGCGCCGGCCGGACTTCGACTGCGACGAGATCGATCTCGCTGTCGTGCCCGCGGATGGCCGTCAGCAGCTCGCCAGCGCCCGCGCCGACGTCGACGATCGTCGCGACATCGTGCTCGCGCGCGATGGACAGCACGGCGCCGGCAAAGTGAGGCGAGACGTGCGTCGACGTCCGGAAGTGGTCGGCCGGCTGCTCGATCCGATAGAACCCGCCTGGGCCATACAGCGCGGCCTGCCATGCGGTTCGCATGGTCGTCCAGCCGTCAGAGCCCACGGCTCGACCCTAATGGGCGTCCATGTGAGTGATCCCACGTCTGAACCGATGTCGGTGGCTGCCGACGCTCGTTACCCTTGGCGTGCGCTCGATATCGAGTGCTCTTCGCACGAAGACGTCTGGTACCCACCGCGGACTGGAACGGAAAGGGCGAACTACCCATGACGGGTTCTCGTCGCACCATTGGCGTGATCGGAGCCGGCCGAGTCGGAGCTGTGCTCGCCGCGGCCCTCAGGACCGCCGGCCACACGATCGCCGCTGTCGCAGGAGAGTCCGACGCCTCCCGCACGCGCATCGAGACGCTGCTCCCGGGCGTCCGCATCGACAAGCCGACTGCCGTCGCCAAGGCGTGCGACGTCGTGCTCCTCACGGTCCCCGACGACTCCCTCGACAATGTCGTCCGGATGCTCGTCGCATCAGGCGCGATCCACCCCGGCCAGCACATCGTCCACACGAGCGGTCGACACGGTCTCGACGTGCTCGCACCCGCTGCCGAGATCGGTGCGCACGGCATTGCCATGCATCCCGCGATGACGTTCACCGGCACCGACGTCGACCTGGGCCGCCTCGGCGGCTGTGCGTTCGGCGTCACTGCCATCGCCGACAACCGCGAGCTCGCCCAAACGCTCGTCGACGATCTCGGCGGGCAGGTGATGTGGATCGACGAGGACAAGCGCGTTCTGTACCACGCTGCCCTCGCCCACGGAGCCAACCATCTCGTCACCCTGGTCGCACAGGCGATGGACCTGCTGCGCGACGCGGGCTCGACCGATCCCGCTGCCACGCTGGCCCCTCTTCTTGGCGCCGCGCTCGACAACACCCTCGCCTACGGCGACGCTGCGCTCACCGGGCCGATCGTCCGCGGCGATGTCCAGACCGTGCAGGCGCACCTCGAGACCATGGCCGCCAGCGCGCCGTCGACCGTCGAGACGTATGTCGCGATGGCGAGGGCGACGGTCAACCGCGCTGTTGTGATGGGCCGGCTCGAGCCTCGTCGCGCGGCCGACCTGATCGAGGTCCTCGACCAGGGCCTGGCACTCGTCCGCCGGTGATCGTCGCAACGACGGTCGCCGAGCTTCGGGACGCGCGCGGCGCCGACCGCGTGACGGCGCTGGTTCCCACGATGGGCGCTCTGCACGCGGGTCATCGCCGCCTCATCGACGTCGCGCACGGCACCGCCGATCAGACGGCGGTGTCGATCTTCGTCAACCCGCTCCAGTTCGCGGCGGGCGAGGACCTCGACCGCTACCCGCGGACGATGGACGCCGATCTCGAGGTCTGCGCCTCCGCCGGCGTGGCGGTGGTCTTCGCGCCGGGTGGCGACACCATGTATCCGAGCGGCGAGCCCATCGTGACGGTCGACCCGGGCCCGCTCGGAAGCGAGCTTGAGGGCGCCGTCCGTCCGGGCCACTTCCGCGGAGTGCTCACGGTCGTCGCGAAGCTGTTCGCACTGGTGCGGCCTGCGTCGGCGGTCTTCGGCGAGAAGGACTACCAGCAACTGGCCCTGATCCGGCAGATGGCCGCCGATCTGTCGACCGGCGTCGAGGTTGTCAGCGTCGAGACAGTGCGCGACTCCGACGGGCTCGCGCTGAGCTCGCGCAATCGCTACCTGGCGCCGAACGAGCGGGCGACGGCGCTCGCTCTCAACGGTGCATTGCGAGCCGGTCGGCAGGCGGGTGCCGAGGGCGCAGCCGCCGTCCTGTCCGCGGCAAAGAGCGTGCTGGCCTCAGAGTCCGAGCTGTCGGTCGACTACCTCGAGCTCCGCGCGGCGGACCTGTCGCCGGCCCCGGCTGCGGGCGGGGCCCGCCTGCTGGTGGCTGCCCGGGTCGGAGGCACGCGCCTCATCGACAACCTGTCCGTCGAGATCGGAGAGCCCTGATGCTGGTGACGGTCGCAGTGCAGAACGCACGCACCGCCGTCGGAGTGCACCACGGCGGCGACCTGCAGTCGTGCTGGCGGCTGGCGACCGAGCCACGGCGGACGGCCGACGAGTGGTCGCACCTCATCGCGAGCCTGGTCGCCGGCGTTTGCTCCCCGAAAGACGTCACCGGTTTCGCTGTCTGCTCGGCGGTCCCGACGGTGCTGCACGAGCTGCGGCATGTCGGCCCCGCGGCATTTCCGAACGCCGAGGTCGTCGTCGTCGGACCTGGGGTCCGGTCGGGTCTGCCCGTCCTCACCGACAATCCCCGTGAGGTCGGCACCGATCGGATCGCCAACGTCGTCGGAGCTCTCGACGTCTTCGCTCCGCCGCTTGTCGTCGTCGACTTCGGGACGGCCACCACGTTCGACGTCGTCAACGCAGAAGGGCAGTACATCGGCGGGGCGATCGCTGCCGGTGTGGACCTGTCGCTCGAGGCTCTCGCCCGTCGGGCCGCACAACTGCGGCAGGTCGAGCTCTCCGAGCCTCGATCGGCCATCGCCAAGAACACAGTCGAGGCGCTCCAGTCCGGTCTGGTCTACGGGTTCGCGGGACAGGTCGACGCCCTCGTCAGTCGAATCCGCGACGAGCTTCGAGCCGACGCCGACGCCGATGACGTGACGGTGATCTCGACCGGAAGCGAGGCCGACGTCGTCCGATCGTGCTGCACGTCGCTCGCCGAGCATCGACCCTGGCTCGCGCTCGAAGGGCTGCGCGTGATCCACGAGCGCAACGTGTCCCGCCCCGCAAACTGACTCGGTCCGCCACAGCCGCGG
Organism: Nocardioidaceae bacterium; assembly: GCA_035473375.1. Taxonomy (GTDB): domain Bacteria; phylum Actinomycetota; class Actinomycetes; order Propionibacteriales; family Nocardioidaceae; genus DATIOH01. Next base: position 3,715 of record DATIOH010000135.1, read on the forward strand.
AATGTAGCCTCGCCCCCATGGTCGACCAACCTGACGCTCCCGACGCACCGGGCCCGGAGGAGCTCGACGTGCCCGAGCAGACCCGGGTGCGCATGGACAAGCGGCAGCGCATGCTCGACAACGGCCTCGAGCCGTACCCGCTGAACGTCGAGCGCACCCACACGCTCGCCGACATCGCGGCGGCTCACGACGCGGCCATCCTCGGAGCCGACCACCGCACTGGGGTCGAGGTGAAGCTCACGGGTCGCGTCGTCTTCCTCCGTGACACGGGCAAGCTCGTCTTCATCAGGCTGCGCGAGGGCGACGGCAGCGAGCTGCAGGCGATGTTCTCGCTCGCCGACCTCGGCCAGGACTCGCTCGACGAGCTCAAGCAACTGGTCGACATCGGCGACCACATCGGGGTCGAGGGCGAGGTCGTGACCAGCCGGCGGGGCGAGCTCTCGGTGCAGGCCACGTCTTGGCAGATGGCTGCGAAGGCGCTTCGTCCGCTGCCGAACGAGCACCGGCCGCTGTCTGACGAGGCCCGGGTCAGACTGCGCTACGTCGACATGATTGTCCGTCCGGAGGCGCGGGGGATGGTGCGGGCGAAGGCCGCGGTGCTGCGAGCACTGCGGAGCGTCCTTGACGAGCGCTCGTTCGTCGAGGTCGAGACGCCGGTCCTCCAGCTGACGAACGGCGGTGCTGCCGCGCGCCCGTTCCGCACGCATCTCAACGCCTTCGACCAAGACATGCTCCTGCGGATCGCTCTCGAGCTCGATCTCAAGAAGGCGATGGTCGGAGGTGTCGAGCGCGTCTACGAGATCGGCCGCACGTTCCGAAACGAGGGCCTCGACTCCACCCACGCGGCGGAGTTCTCCATGCTCGAGGCGTATCAGGCGTATGCCGACTACGACACGATGAGGGAGCTCACGAAGTCGCTCGTCGTCGCGGCGGCGCGGGCCGTCGGGGCCACGGTCGTCACCGCCCGCGACGGGTCGGCCATCGACCTCGAGGGGGAGTGGCGGGTCGCCGGCGTGCTGGAACTCGTCACGGAGGCCGTCGGCGAAGACGTCGACCTCGACACGTCGCTCGAAACACTTCGCGCGATTGCCAAGCGGCACGGTGTCGAACTCGGCGACGACATCGATACCGGCGAAGTCATACTCGAGCTGTACGAAAAGCTGGTTGAGCACACCTTGATGAGCCCGACGTTTGTGAGCGACTATCCGGCGTCAGTCCGGCCACTGGCGAAGCCACACCGGTCGAGGGCTGGCCTTGTCGAGGCTTTTGACTTAGTCGTCAACGGTGTCGAACTCGTCGCCGCATACTCTGAGTTGAATGACCCCGTCATCCAGCGGGCGCGGCTTGAAGAGCAGTCTCGGCTTGCGGCTGAAGGCGACCCTGAGGCGATGGAGCTCGACGAGTCGTTCCTGCGAGCGCTCGAGTACGGCATGCCGCCGGCGGGCGGCATGGGGATGGGAGTCGATCGCCTCGTGATGCTCCTGACCGGTGTCGGAATTAGAGAGACGATTCTTTTCCCACTCCTCCGGCCCGAATAGCGGAATATCACCTGTGGACTGATGCGATGCCCGCGCGCATCCTGTTATCGTGGCGTCGCCCCTCTCGTGTGAATTCCCCGGAAGGACTCGCCGTGGCTCAGCGCGTTCATATTGTGCTCGAAGACGACCTTGATGGCTCCACCGCAGACGAGACTCTGACGTTTGGCCTCGATGGCACTACTTATGAGATTGACCTCTCGAAGAAGAATGCAGCAAAGCTCCGCGACGCTCTGGCCGGCTACGTCGGTGTCGCGCGGCGCGTTCCCAGCCGCGGGTCGCGTCGCTCGCGCGGTCGCTCCAGCGGCGGCCCGTCCGCCTCGCAGGTCCGCGAGTGGGCTCGCGCCCAGGGTTACGACGTCTCTGACCGCGGACGCGTCCCCGCCGACGTCCGTACCGCCTACGACGCAGCCAACTAGCACCGCGCCCGCAGTCAAGACACGCCGGCACAACACGCCGGTGGACGGCTGGACATACGGCTCGGCATAGGGCCGGACAGACGGCTGGCGGCCGACTCGCGATGCCGCACCGCCGGCAGTGTTCGCTGCCGGCATAAACCCGCTGTTCGGGGAACACCGGGCCATGGCTCGGTGTTCTTATCGCTGCGCCCGCCTCGAGACTTTAAGGTGCCGGTCCGTTCGAGTGACCGGCAAGCGGTTGGGTCAGCCGACTAGCATGGTGGCGCACGCACTACCGAGGAGCGATGAGCCATATGTTCGAGAGGTTTACCGACCGCGCGCGCCGTGTCGTCGTCCTGGCCCAGGAAGAGGCCCGGATGCTCAGCCACAACTACATTGGCACCGAGCACATCCTCTTGGGCCTCATCCACGAGGGCGAAGGTGTAGCGGCCAAGGCCCTCGAGAGCCTCAACATCTCGCTTGAGGCGGTTCGCGCCCAGGTCGAGGAAATCATCGGCCAGGGGCAGCAGGCGCCGAGCGGACACATCCCCTTCACGCCGCGTGCCAAGAAGGTCCTCGAGCTCAGCCTCCGCGAGGCCCTCCAACTCGGCCACAACTACATCGGCACCGAGCACATCCTCCTCG
>DATIOH010000136.1:0-11449 GCA_035473375.1 Nocardioidaceae bacterium
ACACCCGGCGCGACCCGGCCGGCCAGGAGCTTGGCGAGTCCGCTCACGGCGCGATCCTCTCGAACGATTGGTAGTGGTCGTCGGTGTAGTAGAGCTCGTCCTGCAGGCCCCAGATGATCCTCCGCGCTCCCCGGTCGGACGATCCGGGCGTCACCACGGTGAACTCCTGGTAGTAGCCGGCTTCCTGCTCGGGCAGCAGTCCCTCGCGGTTCTCGAACGTGACGCCGTCGCGGTCGTACCGATAAGGCGGACCGGCGGAGATCTCGTCCAACGTGTCGACCGCCTCCGGCGGCAGCTCGCTGCGAGCGATCCACGCAAGCCCCGACTCCGTATCGGTGCCGGTGTACTGACCGGTGACGGTCGACGGAGCGGTCTCGGTGCCCGCTGACGCTGAGCATCCGGTAATCAACGAGGCGACGACGGTCAGCGCCGCGACCAGAACAACCCATGCCGGAGCCCGCTCGCGAACCCGACGTCGCAACCCCACAGCGGAACCCTAGCCGCGCTCGGCCTCGGCGGTTCGAATGCGTCTAGTCGGCCGCTGGCTCATTGGGCGGACGCCCTGCTGCGCTGAACCGCCAACCCGTCCACGCGAGCGCGCCGATGGGGATCGGCAGCCAGAAGGATACGAGGCGGTAGAGCAGGGTCGCGATCACTGCCTGGTCGCGGTCGACCCCGGCGAGCACGAGGATCGACGTCAACCCTGCCTCGACGAACCCAAGCCCGCCGGGCGTGATCGGGATCAGCGCGAGGGCTAGAGACAGGACGTACGCGAGGAGCACCATCGAGGGGCGGGCGCGGCCGCCGACGGCGTACACCGAAGCGACGAGAGCGGCGTAGTCGAACATCCGGTTGCCCGCTGCGGCGGCGAGCGCTCGCCCCCAACGCCCGGCGAAGGCGGCCGCGACCTGGTCGCGTTGCTCGACGACGCGGTCGGCCACCTCGGAGACTGAGGTATCGCGCCGAACGAGGCGGAGGATGCGTCCGGCCACCCGGCCGACGACGTGGACCAACGAGTCCCAATGCAGCAGAGCTAGCCCGACAAGCACGAGTACGACGGCGACGATCAGCGAGACGACCAATCCCAGCTCCAGCTGTCGCGCTGGCGGCGGCTGGATGATGACGGCCGGCACAGTGAGGACCGGCAGTGTCAAGAGCATGCCGGTGGTCAGCAGGCCGACGCTGCCGAGCGCAGCAGCCACGGGTCCCGCGGCGTTTCCGCCCCGGACCAGGACCGACGCCTGGACCACACTGCCGGTCGCAGACCCGCCGGGCAGCACGCAGCTCGATGCCAGGCCCGCGAGCTGGGCGCTGCCGACCGTGTGCCAAGGGGTGCCCGGCAGCAGCATCCGCACGAGGATCCAGAGACACACCCAGGAGCTGACCACGAGGACGATCAGGACTACGAACCACCCGGCCTTGACGCCGCGCAGCTGTGGCCACTGGCCGAGCAGCGCAATCACGCTCGGCGCAACCACGTAGAGCCCGATAGCGGTCACCAGCAGGCCGACGGCCCGAGGGCCCCACTGGCGCACTATCCGATGCACGATCGCCTCCACGGGGACGTTCGCGACGCCCTGGACGTTTCGCACCGTAGCAAGACGCGGCGCGCCGGAATTCACCCGTGACGGGGGACGGCGGACGCCTCCCGGCGTGCTGACCGGAGTGCCACGCTGATCGGGGCACTGGGGAGAAAGTGTTGAAAGGCTTCCGCCCCAACGGCCACGGAAAAGCACCATCCTTGCCCGCGGCAGCCGACAGACGATCGCCCCTCTGACGCGATCGACTACTAGACGATCGCTTGCGCCCTTCGATGGACCTCTTTGCCCCGATCTTCCCGAAGTGCGTCGATCGGGCGACCGGGCAATGTGTCGTCGGGCGTGAACAGCCACTCGATCGACTCGGCGTCGTCGAAGCCGCGGTCGGTGAGGAGCGTAAGCGTTCCGCTGAGTCCCTTGACCGGAGCCGAGCCGGCAACCAGCAGCTCGGGCACGGACGGCTCACCGACTCCGTCGCGGCGGACGGCGGCAAGCTGGTGTTCGCGGACCAGTTGACGGACCTTGTTCGGGCTCACGCCGAGCCGGTCGGCGGTGTCTCGGAAGGTCAGCCACGAGTCGACAAGCGTGTGCAACGTCTCGACAGTCACGGCACCAGGTTACGAGAGGCGTGGCGGGCGTTCAGACGCGCCACCGCGAGGCGCGCCGACGACGCCCGCGCCACTACGTAAACTCACCTATCGTGGATCGCTCCGTCTCCGACCCGCTCTTCGGGCAATTGCTCGACGAGCGGTACCTCGTCGGCTCGCGCATCGCGCGCGGTGGGATGGCGACGGTCTACGAGGCCACCGATCTGCGGCTCGATCGACTGGTCGCGCTCAAGATCATGCCCCAGGCCCTCGCCGACGACGAGACGTTCAGCCAGCGGTTCGTGCGGGAGGCGCGCGCTGCGGCCCGGCTCACCCACCCCAATGTCGTCGCGGTCTACGACCAGGGCGAGGACGCAGGCGTCCTGTTCCTCGCGATGGAGTATGTTCCCGGCCGGCACACGCTGCGCGACGTCATCCGCGACGAGTCGCCCCTGCCGCCACAGCGGGCCCTGAGCATCCTCGAGGAGATCCTCAAGGCGATCGCCGCCGCACACGAGGCGGGGCTGGTGCACCGCGACATCAAGCCCGAGAACGTCCTCATCACCCCGCAGGGTCAGGTCAAGGTCGCCGACTTCGGCCTGGCGCGCGCCATCAGCTCCGCGACTGCGGCCACGGCGACCGGCGGCGTTTTGATGGGCACTGTGTCGTACCTGCCGCCGGAGCTCGTGACCGACGGCACCGCCGATGCACGGGCCGACGTGTACGCGCTCGGCGTCCTCGCCTTCGAGATGCTCACCGGCGCCAAGCCGCACACGGGCGACAGCCCGATCCAGGTCGCGTACAAACACGTCCACGACGACGTGCCCGCGCCGTCGACGCTCGTCGACGGCATCCCGCCGTACCTCGATGCGTTCGTGGCCCGCGCCACCAGCCGCGAGCGCGACCTGCGGCCTGCCGACGCGCACGTCATGCTCCATCAGCTCCGACGGGTCAAGAGCGCCCTCGACGCCGGAATCCTCGATGACCAGGAGCTCACCGACGACCTGACCCCGACGCTGCCAGCGGCCGTCACTGCCTCCGTTGCCACCAGAGCCGCGGCCACGTCGACCATCGCGGCGCCGGGCGGACCACCGCTACCGTCGGCCGATCCCGCCGGCGGTGCCGCCGATGTTTTCGACATCTCCGGATACGACGACTTCGTTCCCACCGAGATCCGGCCGCTCGGAGGGGGCTACGGTGGCGTCGAGCAGACGTTGACCGTCGACGCCAGCGGCCCGATCGACGCCAGCCCCATCCCGGCGCCCCGGGTGCAATTGCCGCCGGACGCGATTCTGCCGCCCCCTCAGACTCCGGCGAAGCCGATCCCTCCGCCGCCGTTCCACCCCCACAACAGACGACGCGGCTGGATCGCTCTGCTCGTCGTCCTCCTGCTGGCGGTCGGAGCCGGCGCCGCCGGATGGTGGTACGGGATAGGACGCTTCGAGTCGACCCCGAACGTCGTCGGGCTGAGCCAGACCGCCGCCCAGGGCAAGATCGAGGACGCCGGACTGACCTTCAAGATCGATGACACGGCGTACTCCGAGACGGTGCCCGCCGGCGACGTCATCTCCACCGACCCAGGACCTGGCGACAACGTCGAGAAGAACGGCACGATCAGCGTCATCGTGTCGCGGGGACCGGAGCGCCATAACGTCCCCAAACTCGACGGGATGTCGGAGGACGACGCGCGCGCCGCGATCGAGTCGGCCAGCCTCAAGGTCGGCAGGGTCGACCGCCACTACAACAACGACGTGCCCGAGGGCGACGTCGTGTCGTACCGTCCTGACTCGGGCACCGCGCTCAAACGCAACGCGCCCGTCGGCCTCGTCATCAGCAAGGGCCCGAAGCCGGTCGAGATCAGCGACTTCTCCGGCCAGCGGGCGAAGGACGTCGTGCACCAGCTCGACGACGCCGGGCTCACCGTGCACCGGCACTACCACTACAACGACGACGTCGCGAAGGGCCTGGTCGTCGAGACCAGCCCCAGCAACACCACGCTGTTCGCGGGCGACTCGATCGACGTCTACATCAGCAAGGGACCCCACCTCGTCGAGGTGCCCAACGTCCACTTCTTCGGCGTCGACGCCGCGGTGAGTGCGCTCACCGACGCAGGCTTCCAGGTCGACCAGCGCGACGCCAACGTCAACTATGGGCTCGGATTCGTCGTCGGCCAGAACCCCGACGGCGGGTCGATGGCCCCGTATGGCTCGACCGTCACCATCTTCATCAGCTGACGCGCCGCATCCGTAGAGTGTCCGCCGTGACGGGGCGTTCGACGGGCGCGTTGCCGACGCTGGCCCTGCTCGGCGTCACCGCTGCGTGGGGCTCGACGTTCTTCATGACCAAAGACCTGCTCGAGCAGATGACCGTCCTCGACTTCCTGTCGATCCGGTTCGCCATCGCCGCTCTCGCTCTGTTTGCGGCGGCGCCGCGCGCGGTGGCGAGACTGAGTCGCGACGAGCTAAAGCACGGCGCCGTTCTTGGAGCGGTCTACGGCAGCGCGCAGGTCGTCCAGACGATCGGCCTCGATCGGACCACAGCCTCGGTGGCCGGATTCGTCACCGGCATGTACGTCGTGCTGACGCCGCTGCTGAGCGCCTACATTCTTCGCGAGCACATCGACCGACTCGTGTGGGTAGCTGTGGTCATGGCGACCGTCGGGCTGGCGTTCCTCTCGCTCAACGGTCTGGCCGTCTCGTCGGGCGTCTTCCTGGTCTTCGTCTCGACGATCGGATACGCGATCCACATCATCGGACTGAGCCGCTGGTCATCGACGTCGAACGTGCTCGGGCTGTCGATCGTCCAGTTGGCCGTGAGCTGCCTCGTCGCCAGCGTCGTCAGCGCCCCCAATGGGATCCACCCGCCGACCACTGGCGGAGGCTGGCTAGCGCTGGTCTACATGGCCGTGATTCCTGGATCGCTGGCCGTCGTCGGGCAGACCTGGGCGCAAGCCCACCTCACGCCGACGCGGACGGCCATCATCATGACGATGGAGCCGGTGTTCGCAGCGTTCTTCGCCGTGCTGTTCGGCGGCGAGTCGCTCACGGGCCGGATGCTGCTCGGCGGTGCGTTCGTGCTGGCGGCGATGTACATCGTCGAACTGGCCCCGCGAAGACACATCGAGGGCGAGGTCGCCCACCTCACCTTCTGAGCGCGGCGCGTGGGCGAGTCAGGCAGCGATCGCGGCTGCGATGACCTTGGCCGCTCGCTCGGCGTCTGCGCCGCTGACGTCGAGGTGCGTGACGACGCGGACCGTGCTGGGGCCGACCGCAGCCACGAGCACTCCCTCGTCGCGACAGCGGCCGACCAGCACCGGCGCGTCGGGCGTCGCGATGACGACGATGTTGGTGTCGACCTGCTCAGGATCGACACCGGCCGCCTCGGCAATGAGCCGGGCGTGCCGATGGTCGTCGGCCAACCGCTCGATGTGATGGTCGACGACGTACAGCCCGGCCGCCGCCATCATGCCCGCCTGGCGCCATCCGCCGCCGAGGCGTTTGCGCCAGACCCGCGCCTCGGCGATCTGGTCGACGCTTCCAAGCATCAGCGAGCCCATCGGTGCGCCGAGCCCCTTCGAGAGACAGACTCCGGCCGTGTCGCCCACACCCGCGAGTTCGGGCAGCGCGATGCCGCTCGCGACGTGGGCGTTCCAGATCCGCGCGCCGTCGAGGTGGACGCCGACCCCGCGTCGGTCGGCGAGCTCGCGCAGCCCGCGCAGCACCTCGATCGGCTGCGTGCGGCCGCCGGCGAAGTTGTGGGTGTTCTCGACCGACACGCAGGTCGTCGTGACGAAGTGAGGGCCGAGGTCGGGCGCCACCATCGCGTCGATTGCAGCGAGGTCGGCGAAGCCGTCGGGATGGGTCCAGGTGCGCGTCGTGACGCCGGTGATCGCGCCGTGCGCTCCGAGCTCGGCTCGGACGATGTGGGCTGACGACTCACACAACACTTCGGTGCCAGGCCCGGCCAATGCACGGACGGCAAGCACGTTCGCCATCGAGCCGGTCACCGTGTAGAGCGCGGCGTCGAAGCCAAGCAGCTCGGCGACCCGCTCCTCGAGCCGGATGACGGTCGGATCGTCTCCGAAGACGTCGTCGCCGACGTCCGCTGCGGCTACAGCAGCGCGGACCGCGTCCGTCGGGCGCGTGACGGTATCGCTGCGGAGGTCGACCCGACCGTCGTGGCTCAACGCTGGCTGCTGAGCATCTCGGCGGTCAGGAAGGCAAGCTCGAGCGACTGCGTGCGGTTGAGCCGCGGGTCGCACACTGACTCGTAGCGGTGCTCAAGGCTGGTTTCGTCGAGCATCTCGCCCCCGCCGAGGCACTCGGTGACGTCGTCGCCGGTCAGCTCGATGTGCAGACCGCCCGCCCAGGTGCCGAGGGCGTGGTGCACCTCGAAGAAGCCCCGCACCTCGTCGATCACGTCGTCGAACCGGCGAGTCTTGTAGCCGGTGGATGTCTCGAAGCCGTTGCCGTGCATGGGGTCGCAGACCCATGCCACCTCGATGCCCGCCGCTGTCACCTTCTCGACCAGCGTGGGCAGCCGGTCGCGCACCCGACCCGCGCTCATCCGCGTGATGAACGTGAGTCGGCCGGGCGTGTTCTCGGGGTTGAGCTTCGCGGCGAGGGCGACCGCCTCGTCGGGCGTCGCCGTCGGCCCGAGCTTGACACCGATCGGGTTGCGAATCCGCGAGGCGAACTCAATGTGCGCCCCATCGAGCTGCCGAGTGCGCTCGCCGATCCAGACGAAGTGGCCGGAGACGTCGTAGGGCAGGCTCGTGCGCGAGTCGATTCGAGTCAGCGCGTGCTCGTACTCGAGGATCAGGGCCTCGTGGCTGCTGTGGAACGAGACTCGATGCAGCTCCTCGGACTCGGCGCCGATGGCCGCCATGAAGTCGAGCGCCCGGTCGATCTCGTCGGACAGCCGCTCGTACGCGGCTCCGACGGGGCTGGTCTTGACGAAGTCGGCGTTCCACGCGTGCATCTGGCGCAGGTCGGCGTAGCCGCCGGAGAGGAAGGCTCGACAGAGGTTGAGGGTCGCCGCGGACGAGTTGTAGACCTGCACGAGCCTGGCCGGGTCGGACGCCCGAGACTCAGCCGTGAACGCGTACCCGTTGACGGCGTCGCCGCGGTAGGCCGGCAGAGAGACGCCTTCGCGCGACTCGGTGTCGCTGGAGCGCGGCTTGGCGTACTGCCCGGCGATCCGACCCACCTTGACCACGGGCACCGAGGCGGCGTAGGTCAACACGACCGCCATCTGGAGCAGAACCTGGAGCTTCGCGCGAACGTTCTCGGCAGTGACGCCGTCGAACGTCTCCGCGCAATCACCGCCCTGGAGCAGAAAAGCACGTCCTGCAGCGACCTGTCCGAGCGAGACCGTGAGATCGTCGCACTCGCCGGCGAACACGAGCGGCGGCATCGAGCGAAGCGTCGCAACCGCGTCGTCGAGCGCCGCGGACTCGGGCCAGCTCGGCTGCTGCCTCGCGCCGAGCGCGCGCAGCTCGTCGAGCGTGGGGATTGTCATGGGTCAACTGTAAAGGTGAGCGCGGCACGGGCGTCTTCGCACGACCGTCAGCCGAACAGCACCTCGGCTTCGGCGTACCCGGCCGGGTCGACCGTCTTGAGCTCACCGGTGCCCTCGATCAACGGAACGCGGACGATGGCGGCCCCACGCAGGGCCATCATCTTCCCGAAGTCGCCCTCTGCGACGGCCGTGATCGCCTCCAGGCCGAAGCGGGTACCGAGCCAGCGGTCGAACGCGGTCGGTGTGCCGCCGCGCTGAAGGTGGCCCAGCACGACCGACCGCGACTCGCGACCGGTGCGGTCCTCGATCGCGCTCGCCACCTGATCGCCCACGCCGACCAGTCGAACGTGCCCGAACGCGTCGAGCTCGCCCTCTTTGGCCGACAGCGTGCCCTCCTTGGGCAGCGCACCCTCGGCGACCACGACGATCGGGGCCGTGCCCAACTCGTAGCGCTGGTTGACGAGCTCGCAGACGCGATCGATGTCGTAGGGCTGTTCGGGTATCAGGATGGCCGTCGCTCCGCCGGCGATGCCGGAGTGGAGTGCGATCCAGCCCGCGTGGCGGCCCATCACCTCGACCACCAGCACCCGATGGTGCGAGTCGGCCGTGGTGTGCAGACGGTCGATGGCCTCGGTCGCGATGTTGACCGCGGTGTCGAAGCCGAAGGTGAAGTCGGTGCCGCTCAAGTCGTTGTCGATGGTCTTCGGCACGCCGACGACGTCGACGCCCAGATCGGACAGCTTGGTCGCGACACCGAGCGTGTCCTCGCCGCCGATCGCCACGAGGGCGTCGCAGCCGTTGTCGGCCAGGCCCTTCTTGATCTTGTCGGGGCCGTCGTCGATCTTGAACGGATTGGTCCGCGACGAGCCGAGGATCGTGCCGCCGCGGGCGATGATTCCGTCGACCTCGGCGAGCCCGAGCGGCATCGTGAGGTTGTCGATCGGACCTTTCCAGCCGTCGCGGAAGCCGACGAACTCGTGGCCGTACTGGCTGATCCCCTTGCGGACGACAGCCCGGATGACGGCATTCAGACCGGGGCAGTCGCCGCCACCGGTGAGCACTCCGACGCGCATGCGCCACTCCTCGATCGATGTGGGGTGATGGTGGTTGTGTTGCTCTGATGCGGGGCACGCCCCGGTCAGGCGCTCGCCTCCTTGGCGTTGGTCGCCTGCTGCTCTGCGTCGGCCTTCGCCTTGGTGGCGTAGACGTCGACGTACTCCTGGCCGGACAGCTCCATGATCTCGTACATGATCTCGTCGGTGATCGATCGGAGCACGAAGCGATCGTCCTCGAGGCCCTCGTACCGCGAGAAGTCGAGCGGCTCGCCGAACTTCACGTGCGGACGCGCGTAGCGGCCGAAGATCTTGCCGGGAGGCGCGACGATGTTGGTGCCCACGACGGCGACCGGAATGACCGGCACCTTGGCCTCCAGGGCCATCCGCGCGACGCCGGTACGACCGCGGTAGAGCCTGCCGTCGCCCGACCTGGTGCCCTCGGGATAGATGCCGAACAGCTCGCCGCTCGTCAAGATGTTGAGGCCGGTGGCGATCGCCCCGGCGGCCGCCGTCCCGCTCGCGCGGTCGATCGGCACCTGGCCGGCGCCGGAGAAGAACGTCTTCTGCAACCAGCCCTTGAGGCCGGGTGTGGTGAAGTACTCGGCCTTGGCGACGAACGTGACCCTTCGCGGGATCACCAGCGGCATGAAAAGCCAGTCGGAGTACGAGAGGTGGTTGCTGGCGAGGATCGCGGCCCCTTCCTCGGGGACGTTCTCTGTGCCCTCGGCGTACGGGCGGAAGATCAGCTTGAGCAGCGGGCCGAGAAACACCCACTTGAGCAGCCAATAGAACACCGCCCACCTCCTTCGCCGTCACCTTAGGGCATTCTCCGCCGCGAGCGGCGGCGCCTGCACACTCGTCCAGGGTGGACGGCTATCGAAAAGGCGGCCTCGCCGTGCGACCATGATGATGCCCCCTCGATCCCCACGCAGGAGCGCTGAGGAGCCATCCGTGCCGATCGTCCCGTCTGCTGAGCCGTTCTACGCTGCTGGCAATGCCACCGGCGTGCTCGTGCTGCACGGATTCACGGGAGCGCCGGCGTCCGTTCGACCCTGGGGCGAGCACCTCGCCGGCGCGGGCTTCACGGTCGCCGTCCCGCGGCTTCCCGGACACGGCACGAGCTGGCAAGAACTCAACAAGACGACGTGGACTGACTGGTACGCCGAGGCGTCTCGCGCGCTCGACCGGCTCGCCGCCGAGTGCGACGAGGTGTTCGTCTGCGGTCTCTCGATGGGCGGCTGCCTGGCTCTGCGTCTGGCCGAGGAGCGCGGCGACGACGTCGCGGGCCTGGTCCTCGTCAATCCGTCGGTCATCGACAAGAACCGCGCCCTGGTCGCCGTCCCCCTGCTCAAGCGGATCGTCGGCTCCGTCAAGGGCATCACCGACGACATCAAGAAGCCGGGCGCGATCGAGTACGGCTATGACCGGCTGCCGTTGCGCGCCCTCGACTCTCTCCGAGCGCTGTGGAAGGCCACCCGCGACGATCTCGCGAGCGTGACCGCGCCGCTGCTGGTGTTCAGGTCCGCTGACGACCACGTGGTCGCACCGCTGTCGACACAGACCGTCATGCAGGGCGTTTCGTCGCCGGACGCGATCGAGCGAGTCCTCCACGACAGCTACCACGTCGCGACCCTCGACTACGACGCCGAGGCGATCTTCGCGGGCACCGCGGAGTTCGTGCGCGCGCACAGCGGGCGATCGGCAGACCTCGGAGCCGAGCGATGAAGTCGAACGGCCTGACAGCGGCCGCGTACTCACCGGTCGCCGACCTCGACTCCCCCGTGGCCGCGGCCCTCCTCGACGACCTGCGCGCACTCGGCGTCGCCGCGTATACGACCCCCGTGTCGTCGAACAGCATGTCGGGCTTCGACCGACCCGAGATCCGCGACGGCGTCCGCGATCGGCTGTATGTCGACGCTCGTTCGGCCGACGCCGTCCGCGACCTGATCGCTCGGCGCGACCCGCACATGGTCGAGCAGAACGACGACCTCACCTTCGCACAGCTCGTCGCAGGCTTCGACCGCCCGCTCGGCGGCACGATTGCGCCCTGGCCGGTCGACGAAGACCTCAGCGCCGCCGACGCCCGCGTGGTCGACGAGCGCGACGCACCGCCTGCACCGACCGCCGAGCCCGAGCACGACTCGGGCGAGGCCGGCCGCCGACGTTGGGGCGACCGCGAAGAAGACGCGCGGGCATCCGACGACGAGTTCCTCGCCGTCACCTGGCAGTCGCGCCGCGATGACGGCGTGGAGGCACGCGACCGCGAGGAGCACTTCGTTCCAGACCCGCCCGCGCCGCTGCCCCACCTCGAGCCGTACAAGCAGCTCGCATGGGCAGGCGTGGTCGGCGGCCCGCTCGCCCTCCTCGTGGCGGCGCTGACCGGGCTCGACCTGCCCGAGTGGCTGACCTGGCTCGCCATCGTCGGGTTCATCGGCGGGTTCGTCACCCTCGTCGCGACGATGTCCGACGACGATGACTGGGACCCTGATGACGGTGCCGTCGTCTGACCGCTCCATCGTCCATCAAGATCCGACATTCGCGGCGGCAGGGGAGCCCGTCGATGTCGGATCATTGCAACGGGCGCCACCGACTTGCCGGGTTGAACTGACGGACCCTGCCCGACGCAAGGATCCGACATCGACGGGGTCGTCAGCCGCGAATGTCGGATCTTGTGCGCGTTAGCGCCCGCCCGAGAAGGCGGTCCTGAACGCATCGAGCGCCGCCCGGCTGTCGCCTGATGCGAACGCCT
>DATIOH010000137.1:0-4321 GCA_035473375.1 Nocardioidaceae bacterium
GCGATCGCGCTCGGCCTGATCCCCAAGTTCGGGGCGATCGTCAACCAGACGCCGCCAGCCGTGCTCGGCGGGATCACGCTGGTGCTCTACGGGATGATCGGCCTGCTCGGCGCCAAGATCTGGAAGGAGAACAACGTTGACTTTGCCGACCCGGTCAACCTGGTTCCGGTCGCGGCGGGAATGACCCTCGGCATCGGCGGCGCCGTCTTGAAGATCACCGACGACTTCACCCTCAACGGCATCGCGTTGGGCACGCTGGTCGTCGTGATCGGCTATCACCTCGCCCGTGCCGTGGCGCAGCCCACCTACGACGGCGCGATCATCGCGGTCGGGCACACTGGGGCTCACGAGGCGGACGAGGTTGACGGCCATAAGGACGGCTGACGACGACGGGAAGGCAGGGGCGCGGACGTGAAACCTGCGGCGTTCGCGTACAGCCGGCCCGTGACGGTCGACGAGGCACTGCGGCTGCTGGCCGCGGGCGACGCCAAGGTACTCGCCGGCGGCCAGAGCCTGGTGCCGATCCTCTCGATGCGGCTCGCGTCGCCCGCGTCCGTCGTCGACATCAACCATGTCGCGGGGCTCGACGCGATCGAGGTCGACGGGGCCGGTGTGCGGATCGGTGCCCTGACCCGCCACCGTGCCCTCGAGCAGGATCAGCGCGCCTTCGCCGCCAACCCGCTGCTGCGCCGAACGCTCGAGTGCGTGGCGCACCCGACGATTCGCAACCGCGGCACGACGGTCGGCAGCCTGGTGCACGCAGACCCGTCGGCCGAGATGCCGGCTGTGCTGGCGCTCCTCGGCGGCGAGATCGAGGTCGTCAGCGAGGCTGTCGGCCGGCGGACGATCGCGGCGTGTGACTTCGTGGTGGGACCGATGGAGTCGACGACGAGGCCGGACGAGCTCGCGGTCTCCGCCTGGTTTCCGCATCCGCCGCCACGCTCCGGATCGTCGTGGCGAGAGGTGTCGCGCCGGCACGGCGACTACGCCGTCGCGGGGGTCGGAGCGATCGTGACCCTCGGCGACGGCGACACGGTCGCCTCCGCGCGCCTCGCCTTCATCAGCGTCGCCGTGGTGCCGGTCTGCGTCGACGTCTCCGAGGCCCTGGCGGGCCAGGCGGCCCGCAGCCTCGACGTGTCCGCGGTCGCCGAGTTCGTCTCGGCGGCGATCGACCCCGAGCCTGACATCCACGCCACAGCCGAGTATCGCGCGCATCTCGCGCGAGTGCTCGCCGGCCGTGCGCTTTGCGCCGCCGCCGCCGACGCGGTCGAACGGTCGGCCGCATGAGCGCCGAGCCGCTGCACGACATCACGTTGACCATCAACGGTGTCCCGCACCCGATGCAGGTGCCGGCGCGACGTCTGCTGTCGGACGCCATCCGGCATGACGCCAAGCTGACCGGCACCCACGTCGGCTGCGAGCACGGCGTGTGCGGCGCCTGCACAGTGCTCGTCGACGGAGTCGCTGCCCGCTCCTGCCTCATGCTCGCGGTCACGGCCGAGGGGGCCGCCATCACCACGACCGAGGGCTGCCTCCGTCCCGACGGCTCGCTCGGCGCCGTCCAGCAGGCGTTCCGCGACTGCCATGCGCTCCAATGCGGCTTCTGCACCCCGGGGTTCATCACCACCATCACGGCCTACCTCGACGACAACCCCGATCCGTCGGAGGCGGAGGCGCGCGAGGCGATCGGAGGAAACCTCTGCCGCTGCACCGGCTACCAGAACATCGTGGCGGCCGTGCTGCGAGCCGCCGAGATCCGACGCGAGGAGCAGGACTAGTGGCGACTCGGCTCTTCGGCCAGCGAGTGCCGCGGGTAGAAGACCCGCGGCTCCTGTCGGGCAACGGCCGCTACCTCGACGACCTCGGTCACGACGCGCTCGCGGCCGCCCTCCTCCGGAGCCCGCACGCGCACGCGCGCATCGTCGACATCGACGTCAGCGCGGCGCTCGACGTCGAGGGTCTCGTCGCGATCTACACCTACGACGACCTTGAGGGACGAGCCGCAGAGCCGCTCCCGCTGCTCATCCCGCATCCGACGCTGACCCACGGGCGCACTGGGTACGCGCTCGCGAAGGACGAGGTCAACCACGTCGGCGAGGCGATCGCGATGGTCGTCGCCGTCGACCGCTACGTCGCAGAGGACGCCGCGGCCCTGATCGCGGTCACGTACGACTTCTTGCCGCCGGTGGTCGGCATCGAGCAGGCACGTGCAGCCGAGCACCTCGTGCACCCCGACGTCCCCGGAAACGTCGCGGCGACGATGGTGCAAGAGAACGGCGACGCCGCCGCACGGATCGCGGCGGCTCCCCGCCGTCAGAGCCTGAGCCTGTGCATCCAGCGCAGTGCCTCCATGCCGATGGAGGGGAAGGGCGTCCTCGCCGAGTGGGACGCAGACGACCGGTCGCTGCGAGTCCACTCGTCGACGCAGACGTCCACCAGCGTCCGCCAGGCCATCGCCGCGAAGCTCGAGCTGCCGGTCGACCGGGTCGAGGTGGTCACGCCCGATGTCGGGGGCGGGTTCGGCGTCAAGATCGTGCACCCGTGGCCCGAGGAGATCCTGGTGCCGATGGCGGCGATCCGGCTGGGCCGCCCGGTCAAGTGGGTCGAGGACCGGCGCGAGCATTTCATCTCATCGGCGCATGAGCGCGGGCAGGTGCACGAGGTTGAGGTCGGCTACGACGACGAGGGCCGCATCGAAGGACTGTCAGTGCAGTTCTGGCACGACAACGGCTCGTACACGCCGTACGGCCTGATCGTGCCGATCATCACGGCGACCCAGCTGTTGGGGCCGTACAAGCCCGGCGCCTACCGGGTCGAGTTCACCAGCCTCTACACCAACACCGTCCTCGTGACGCCGTACCGCGGCGCTGGCCGGCCGCAGGGTTGCTACGTGATGGAGCGGGTGATGGACGCGATCGCGCGCGATCTCGGGCTCGACCGTGCGGAGGTGCGGTCGCGCAACTTCATCCAGCCCGAGGAGATGCCCTACGACCACGGCCTGATCTTCCAAGACGGCCGCGCGCTCAAGTACGACTCCGGAGACTTCCCGGCCTCGCTCGCCAAGCTGAAGGCGCTGGTCGGCTGGGACGACTTCGCGGCCTTCCGCGATCAAGCCCGAGCGGACGGACGCAAGGTCGGCATCGGACTCGCCTGCTACGTCGAGGGCACCGGAGTCGGACCGTACGAAGGCGGCCACGTCAAGATCGAGACGGACGGCACGGTCGTCGTGTCGACCGGCCTGACCACACAGGGCCAGGGACATCAGACGATGCTCGCCCAGATCGTCGCCGACGAGCTCGGCGTGCCGGTCGACCGGATCAGCGTGACCACCGGCGACACCCGGCGGTTCAAGTACGCCGTCGGCACCTTCGCCTCGCGGACAGCGGTGATGTCGGGCAACGCGGTCGCCCTGACCGCGCGGAAGGTACGCGACAAGGCGTTCCGGATCGCCGCAGACGCGCTCGAGGCCGCCGTCGACGACCTCGAGATCGTCGACGGCGTGGTGCGCGTCAAAGGCAGTCCCGCCGGCGGGATCGACCTCGGTGCCGTCGCAGTGCTGTCGAACCCGCTGCGCTATGCCTTCGACGAGGCAGCCGCCCGGGCCACCCAGTTCGCGTCGCCCGCCGATCCGACGAAACCTCCGCTCGACGGCGAGGAGCCGGGCCTCGAGGCCACCGACTACTACTCGCCGCCGCAGTCGACCTTCGCCAACGGCATGCACGCCGTAATCGTCGAGACCGACCCCGACACCGCGGAGATTTCGATCCTGCGCTACTGCGTCGTGCACGACTGCGGCACGGTCATCAACCCGATGATCCTCGAGGGGCAGGTGCACGGCGGCGTCGCGCAGGGCGTCGGGGGCGCGCTCTATGAGCGGATGGAGTACGACGAGGCTGGCCAACTGCTCAACGCGTCGTACATGGATTTCCTGATGCCCTATGCCAGCGAGGTGCCGCACATCGAGATCGACCACCTCGAGACGCCGTCGCCGCTCAACCCGCTCGGCGTCAAGGGTGCGGGCGAGGCCGGCGTGATCCCCGGCTCGGCAGCGATCGCCGCCGCGATCGAGGACGCCGAGGGGATCGTCATCGACACGATGCCGATCTCGCCGAGCGAGCTGTTCGACCTGCGACGGCGGACCGCAGAGGGCTGATAGCTAGGAGGAGGCAGAGATGGCTGGCTACACCGAGCCGATCGTGGCAACCGTCCACGACTACTTCGACGGGTGGTTCGACGGCGATGCCGAACGCATGCGGCGGGCCCTGCATCCCGATCTCGTGAAGCGGTCGCCCGGCGCCGACCAGGCGGCGTCGCTCGACTT
>DATIOH010000138.1:0-12168 GCA_035473375.1 Nocardioidaceae bacterium
TTAGGCGCAGTGTGCGGGGAACGACGCCATCTCGACAACGAGATCTGCGCCGTGGCGAGAGTCAGCGACAAGCGCCGCATTCGCCTCGTCGCTTCGAAGGACCCACCTACGTGCGTCGGCCGGCGGCTTGCCGAACTGGACGTGCCGGGCGACCAACCGCTCGACCCTCGCGGCGTCGCCGAGATCGCAGTACCAGGTCTCGTCGAGCGCCGCGCGTACCCGGGGCCAGCCGCGGTCGGAGGCCAAGAGGTAGTTGCCCTCCGTCACGATGAGACGCGCAGCCTTCAGGACGGCGATCCGCGCGGCGATCGGTTGGTCGACGATGTCGCGCTCGAAGCCCGGCGCGTAGACGACCGGCTCGTCGTCGGCACGCAGCCGTTCGAGCAGGACCGCGTAGCCGTCGACGTCGAACGTCTCAGGCGCGCCCTTGCGGTCGAGCAGACCCAGGCGGGCAAGCTGCACGTCGGCGAGGTGAAACCCGTCCATCGGCACGTACGCGGCCCAGCCGGGCCGCACTGCGTCGACGGCGTCGGCGACCGCCCGGGCCAGGGTCGACTTCCCCGCGCCGGGCGGCCCGGCAATACCGAGGATTGCGCGCCGGTCGCCCGCGACGAGCGCCATCGCGCGGTCGCGGAGCGCCTCGAGCGACGTCGGTGGCTGGGTCACTCGCTCACCTTGTCACGCGCGATCGCGCCCCCGACTACTCGATAGCCGCCAGTGGCGCATAGAGATGGAGCCGGTTGTCGTCGGGGTCGAGAACGGAGGCATAGCGCTGCCCCCAGACGGCATCGAACGGCGCAACCTGCGAGCCGCGGCCGATCGCCGACAGCTCGTCGTGGAGCCGGTCGACGTCGGCCGGCGAGTCGCATTGTGCGGCCAGGGTGATGCGGCCGACGCCGGTCCAGCTGTCGTCGGAGAACGAGGCGACGACTGCCTCGGTGTCGAACATCAGGCGGACCCCGCCGAGATCGCACTCGACGTGGTCGCCGAGCTCATCCCCCGCGTCTGGGTCAGGCAGGTCGCAGCCGACGGCGCGGTAGAAGCGGATCGTGGCGGCGAGGTCTGACGCCACCATGCCGATGGCGTCGATGCGTGCTGTCGTAGGCATGCCCGCGACCCTACGACTCTGCGGCGACGCTTTTCGGCGCGTGCTCGATCAGACGCTCGACGCAAGTCGGACGATCGCCGCGACCGACCGGTCGACGTCGTCCTCGGTCGTCGTCCAGTTGGACACCGCGATCCGCATCAGCCTGCGACCGTGCCACGTCGTGCCGCCCATCCAGCAGGCGCCGTCGGCCTGAACCGCCGCGATCACCCGGTCTGTGCGGTCGTCGTCGCCGAAGCCGACTAGCACCTGGTTGAGCATCACGTCGTTCGCGATGTCGAAGCCGGCCGCGCCGAGAGACTCGCCGAACCTCTCGGCGAGACGGCAGCACCGGTCGATGATGTCGCCGATGCCCCGGCTGCCGAGCTGGCGCATGCCCGCCCAGGCGGCGAAGCCTCGCGCTCGCCGCGACGAGCCGAGGATGTAGTCGGAGGGCACCGGCACCGCGCCGCGCGTCTCCGTGAGGTAGGACGCCGTGTACGACACGGCGGTCGCGGTGGCCTCGGGGTCGGCGCAGAACACGAATGCCGAGTCGTACGGCAGGTTGAGCCATTTGTGTCCGTCGCACCCCCACGAGTCCGCGAGCTCGATGCCGTCGACCAGGTGTGCCAGTCGCGGAGTGGCCGCGGCCCACAGACCGAACGCACCATCGACATGCAGCCATCCGCCGGCCGCGTGCGTGAGCTCGGCGGCGGCGCGCAGGTTGTCGCACGCACCGGTGTTGACGTTTCCGGACTGCACAGCCACGACGATCGGCTCGCCGCTCATCGTCGCGAGCACGCGTTCGAGGTCGGCCATGTCCATGGCGCCGTTCGCATCGGCCGCCACCGCATCGATCTCGCCGTCTCCGAGGCCGAGCAGCCGCAGCGAGCGGTCGATCGTGGCGTGCCGCTCGACGCCGGCGACTACCCGCACGCGCGGCGACTCCCGCAGTCCGCGTCGCTGAACGTCCCACCCGGCACGGGAGAGGACGCTGTGTCGACCCGCGGCGAGCCCGACGGTGTTCGCCTCCTGGCTCCCGGTCACGAACCCGACCGCCGCTCCGGCGGGAATGCCGAACAGCTCCTTGAGCCATCCACCGGCCGCCTCCTCGGCGACGGCCGCGGCTGGCGAGGTGGCGACGTTGAAGCCGTTCTGGTCCCAGGCCGAGGTCATGATGTCGGCAGCGACCGCCGCTGACGTCGACCCGCCGATGACGAAGCCGAAGTAGCGCGGGCCCGCCGTCGCCACGAGGCCCGGCTCAGCCCCGGCGATCAGCTCCGCAAGGACCTCGGCGGGGTCGGCGGGCTCTTCGTTGAGGGCGCCGCCGAGTCCGGCCCGCACCCGGTCGAGATCGGCCGAAACGCCGACCGGGCGCTCCGGGAGGTGCGAGCGGAAACGCGCTGCCTCGGCGGCCGCCTGCGCAAACAGGCTCTCCAGATCTGTCATGGCGCGAACGTACGTCGATCCGCGTGCTGGCGACAACCGGTCCGCGCATGGTCCGTGATGCATCAAGATCCGACGTCTGACACGCCGGGACGTGCCGGATGTCGGATCTTGATGCCTACGTGGGGCACTAACGTAGACGGCCATGACGGACGACGAGCGCATGCTCGAGACCAGACGGCTCGCGGCGCACAGCCGCGACGCGGCCGACCCGACCGCATGGTTCGAGCAGCTGTACTCGGCGGCCAGCGACGGCACCGCGACGGTGCCGTGGGACCGGGGCGGACCGCACCCGATGCTGGCGAGCTGGGTCGCCGCGAACGAGCCAGGCGGCTCCGGCCGCCGAGCCCTGGTCGTCGGCTGCGGGCTCGGAGACGATGCCGAGCTGATCGGCTCGCTTGGCTTCGACACCATTGCCTTCGACATCTCGCCGACAGCAGTCGCCACCACGCAGGGCCGCTACCCGAGCTCACCCGTCAGCTACGTCGTCCGAAGCCTGTTCGAGCTGCCGACTGAGTGGATCGGGGCCTTCGACTTCGTCTTCGAGTCGCAGACTGTGCAGTCGATTCCCGTGGCGATGCGGTCCGCGGCGACCGCGGCCGTGCAGTCGGCGGTCGCACCGGGCGGCGAGCTGCTCGTCATCGCAGCGGCCCGCGAGCCCGACGAGCCCGACGACGGACCGCCCTGGCCGTTGACGCGAGCCGAGATCGACGCGTTCGCAGGCATGGGGCTGCAGGCAGTCGGCGTCGAGCACCTGGTGGGTCCGGCCGGGCCGACGACCTGGGTCTGGCGCGCGCGGTTCGAGCGTCAACCGGTCGAATGACCCTGCCGCCTCACAGCCCCCAGAACGACCCCGAGAGCCCGACGGACCGCAGATAGTCGGCAGCCTCGGCCGGATCACGCCGCTCGTACCCGCGTTCGAGACGACCCTCGTACCAGTGGGCCGCGAGTCGCCAGACCGTCGCGAGGTCGGTGACATAGCCCCGTTCGTTGCCGGTCTGCTCGACCCATGCGTCGACGCAGTCGGTCGAGCAGAAGGCCCGCTGGTGGCGGCAGGTGTGGACGACGTCGTCCCAGATGCGCGCGGCCGGCACGAGGAAGTGCGCGACCTGGTCGCCCTCGGGCGGCTGCTCAGCTCCGACGTTCCACGCGTGCGGCGTCGCGCACGCCGGGCAGCGCGTCGCGACCAGCACCTCGTCTTCAGCGGGCAGCAGATGCGGCAACGCGAAGGAGTCCCAGATGCACCCGCCCCACCACAGCACGTCGCGGCCCATCACCGAAAAGCCCATCGGCACCGACGCGAACGGGTGCGCCATCACGATCCGCCCGGCACCGTCGAGAACGATGTGTCTCGACGTCGCCAACGCGCGCAGACCGGCGGCGACGGCCTCGGGCTCGACCAGCAGTGCCGTGGCCAGTTCGCGCGTCGACGGCGGCGCACCGCTCTCGACGTACGAGTGGTAGATCCGGAGCCGCAGTTCCTCGCGGTCGGCATCGCTCATGCGTTCAGCATGCCCGGCAACGCGCGCACTCTTGTCGTCCGCTGTCGTCGCACGGGGCAAACATCGTCGTCAGCGGAAAGTGACGGACCCGATGAGCACGATCGCGACGATGGCGACGCCGGCCACCAGTGGAAACTTGCCGGTGCTGCTCGGCAGCGGCTGCCGCGTCCGCAAGGCGATCTCGGTCTGGGTCCATGTCCGCCACGACTGGACCGCGCACAGCAGGCCGATCAGCGCCAACCATCCGGACGCGAGCCGCTGAATCGGGTCGGACAGGGGAAGGTCGAGAGCGTCGACGGCCGCCGACCCGGCCAGGAGCGCGAGGCAGGTTCGGATCCAGGCGAGAAAGGTGCGCTCGTTCGCCATCGTGTAGCGGGGATCGGGCTCCGAGCCGCGTTCGTACACATGTCGAGGCCAGCGCCGCGGCTGGTCGGGAGGTGACTCCATGCCTGCCTGCTCGAGTGAGGTGCACATCCGTGCCGTGCCCCGACGGTACCGACGAGTCCGTCGAGCTCGGACATCGGGCGCACATCCGAGTCTCGGGAAATGCCGCGCCTTGGCACCGGTCGGTACGGTGCCCGCATGACCGAGATTCCTCCGAGCGAGGTCCCCGAACAGTCCGAGCAGCTCGATCAGACGCCCGAAGGCGACCGGCTCGATCCCAACGGCCCCGAGGACGTCCTCGACGAGGGCTACTCGCCACCGGAGAAGTGGTCGCCGGCACAGCGCTTCGGCAACACCCACCTCGAGGAAGAGCTGGGCGAGACGCTCGACCAGCGGATCGCCGAGGAGGAGCCGGACCCCTTCGAGCGGTCGCTCGCGATCGGGACCGGCGACGTCGACGACGATGACGACTTCGAGCCAGAGCGTCAGGAGCCGACCGGCGAGATCGGCGACGTCCGGGCTGGCCGCCTGACAGAGGACGAAGACGGCGGGTCAGACCTGTTCGCGGAGGACGTCGGCATCGACGGCGCCGCGGCCGGCGCGGAAGAAGCGGCGGTGCATATCGTCGAAGACGACGACCTGCCTGCCGAGGGCGAGATTGCGACCTGGACGCTTCGCGACATCGACGATGACCGCTAACGGCGTCCGGCCGTCTTTCTCGATCGGCGCCCGGCGCTGAGCGAACCGCTGGGAGCCGACGATCAGGCGATCCCACCGGACTACGGTGGCGAGCGTGACCGACGACCACTCCTCATCCGACGCAGACGCGGCCGCGCCAGCAATCACGTTGGCCGTCGCGCCGCCCGAAGACCTTGAGCTAGACCTGCTGGCACTGCGCCGCTGGCGACTCGAGTGGACAGAGGATCTCCAGGCGGCGATCGACGCGTCGCTGCCCGAGCTGCGGCCGTTCATGCCGTGGGCGACCGACGACCACGGCCTCGAGCAGAGCCGCGAGTACATCGCCCGATCGGTCGCCGAGTGGGACCGGCACGAGAGCTTTAACTACGCGATCCTCGCCCGGCCGGGCGAGGGCAGCGACGGCGGCGAGGTCGTCATCGGCTCGTGCGGGCTGATGACGCGGATGGGGATCGGCGTCCTCGAGATCGGCTATTGGGTGCGCACAGCCGACACCGGTCGGGGATACGCCTCCGCGGTCGCTCGCGCCCTTGCCGACGCCGCGCTCGCGCTGCCCGGAATCAATCGCGCCGCGATCAAACACGACCCGGCGAACGGCGCGTCGGGCCGGGTCGCCGAGAAGGCCGGCTTCACCCACGTCGGCGAGATCGCGCACGAGCCGACGGCGCCCGGCGAGACCGGGGTCCACTGGATCTGGGAGCTTCGGGGCTGATCGCCGGTCCCTCCTCGCTCACTTCTGGCTCAGTTCTGGAGCCGGTCGGCGGGCGGCCCGCGTCCAGGGCCACGTCATCACCACCGCCCACCCGACGAACACGATCGCGATCTCGGCGAAGACGTACCACGGCCACGGTCCGAGGACGGTCAGCAGCGAGGTGCTCGACGGCTTCTCGTTCAAGTAGCCGTAGTTCGTGTCGGCGATCTCGTTGAACGTGAACACCGCCACCGCCCAGATCGCCGTCGCGACGATGGCGACGCGATACGAGGCCCAGGTGGGCCGGATGCCGAGCCCCCAGGTGAGATAGACCGCGGCCCAGACGATTAAGAAGTGCATCCCCCAGAAGCCGAAGAAGCGCGGGTCGGGGAAGTTCTGACCGAGCGACGGGGTGATGATCGCCTGGGTGGTGATCGACAGCCCCCAGTAGTAGGTCAGCGCGGTCGCCCACGGGTGCCGGGTCCAGAGCGCCCAGGTGGCCGTCATCCACGAGAGGTCGCAGAGCTGGATCGGCAGCGACGTCCCGAGATCCCAAGCCTGCGGCGTGAACTGGTAGATCTGCATCGGCACGGCGAACAGCGGGACGGCGATCGCGAACAGCCGCCGGTCTCGAAGCTCGTTGGCGGTGCCGCGGTGCCGGCGCCCCCAGACGACGACCGCGAGGGCTCCAACGCAGAACAGTCCCATCAGCAGGAAATGGGTCGGCGTGAACGACTGGAAGTCGTCCGCCGCCGACCGGACTGCGCGCGTGGTCACTCGTACGGGTCCTTGGGTGCGGAGATCTCCTGCAACGACGTGGCCGCGAGCTCGGGCACATCGGACGACCCCGAGGAGTACGCCCCGGTGACGGTGACCCATTGATCGCGCGGCGGCGTCGACGCCACCCCGACGATGTGAACGACAGCCGCAGCGGCGTCGGCCGCGCAGCAGGCGATCTGGTAGCGCGCGAGGTCGAAGGTGCCCGAGCCGTCGGCCGAGACGAAGCCGGTGAGCTCGACGGTCGCGTCGCGCATCGACTCACCGTCGTGGTCGAAGGCGCGCTCGGTGTACTCCAGCAGCGTCATCTCCACCGGCCCACCTGACGGGTCGAGCGCCGGCAGGTCGGACTTGCCGGCAGTGATCCGGATCGGTGGCGAGCGGTCAACGCCGTAGCTGCCGAGGCTCGGCGGCGCGACCACGAGCAGGGTCACCACCGGGGCAAGCAGCAGCCAGCCGACCCCGACGCCGTGCTCGTCCTCGTGCTCGTCCTCGTGCTCGTCGTCATACCCGTCGGCCTCATCGCCCGCGCCCTCGTCGTGTGATCGGAGCGCAATCACGAGTCCGAACAGTCCGAGGGCGAACAGCGCGACGCCGGCGAGCAGCAGCCAGGGCCGCATACCCGACTGCACATAGCGCGTGAAGGTCCCGTCGATGGTCAGCCGCAGCGTCAGCAGCCCGACGAGAGCCGTGAGCGTTCCGCCCGACGGGGTCACAGCAACCACCATCCGACGAGCGCCGCAGAGCTGGTCGCGACGACGAACGTCAATGGCGCGAATCGGAGGGCGAAGCCGCGGCCGAACGTGCCCGCCTGCAGCGCGATCAGCTTGACGTCGACCATCGGACCGACCGTCATGAACGCCAGCTGAGCCGTCGGCGAGAACTGCCGAAGGCTCGCCGCGATGAACGCGTCGGCCTCCGAGCAGATCGCCATCACGACCGCGAGGCAGGCCAGGGCGAGCACGGCGATCACACCGTCGCCGGACAGCGACGTGAGGATGCTGCGCGGGACGATCGTCTGCAGGGCCCCGGCGGTGGCCGCCCCGATGATGAGGAAGCCGCCGGCGTTCAGGAAGTCGTGCTGCGCGATCTGCAGGAAGGCCGCTCCTTTGGTGTCGGCGTGGACGTGCGGACTCCGACGTGCCAGCAGCAGGTCGTCGCGGCCGAGGCGAATCCAGATCCAGCCGACGACGACTGCCGCGAGCAGGCTTGCGGCGAATCTGGCGACAACCATCTCGGGTTGACCGGGGAACGCAACTGCGGTGGCGACGAGGACGACCGGATTGATCGCCGGGGCGGCGAGCAGAAAGGTCAGGGCTGCGGCCCCAGGGGCGCCGCGGTCGACCAGACGACGGGCGATGGGGACTGAGCCGCACTCGCAGCCGGGCAAGGCCACCCCCGCGACCGCACCGACCGGCACGGCCACCGCGGGGTTCTTCGGCAGCAGGCGCGGCAGCAGCCCCGGCGGCACAAAGGTGCCAATCGCCGCACTGACCGTCACGCCGAGCGCGAGGAACGGCACCGCCTGGAGCACGATCGCGACGAAGACGGTGGCAAAGTTGGCGACCGCCGGCCTCGCGACGAGGTCATGGATCGCGGGCCGGGTGAGCGCCGCGGCAACGATCACGGCGGCGATGACCACCAGGCCGACGTCGGCCGAGCGGGTGCGCTCTCGCGTGTCTGTGGTCCCCGTGGTCACGCCGACGAGGCTAGCCGCCGCCGAGGGACCCAGATCAAGCTCCCACCCGCTCCAACCGGCCTTCTTCGCGAGCCTGGCAGCCGACGTTTCGCCCACGTTCATCGGCCGGGGGTTGCGCCTGCGGCCCGTGCTGAGTTGAGTGGGCAGCGACACACAGCGTCACATGACGATCACGCACTGCTGTCAGTGGGAGGACTCAATGCAGATCATTCAGCGTAATAGGCTGCTTTCCGCCAGCCTCGCTGTCGTCGCCCTTGGCGCGGCTCTCGTCGCCCCGCTCGCGACCAGTAGCAGCCAACGGGCTGACGCGGTCACGATCGCCGGTGCGCGATCGCTGTCGGACCGCGTGTCTGTGCAGTTCCAGAAGGCCGCACCGACGCACCGCACCATCTCGGCCCATGTCTTGGCCTACAACGACTTCCACGGCAATCTCGAGGCCGCGAACCTCAACCTCTACGGGCAGTTCGCCGGTGGCGGCGCCTACCTCGCGAAGGCGATCAAGGATCGTCAACACCAGTACGGCCGCGCCCACGAGGCCACCGTCTTCGCCGGCGACAACATCGGCGCGAGCCCGCTCGCGAACGGCCTGTTCCACGAGGAGCCAGCGACGATCGTCGCCAACCTGATGAACGTCGATTTCGCGTCCGTCGGAAACCACGAGTTCGACAAGGGCTGGCGCGAGCTGAGGCGGATCCAGAACGGCGGCTGTCACGCCGACGGCTGCACGGGTGCCCCCTACGCACTGGCGAACGGCCACTCGACGAAGCGGTACCCGGGCGCCGACTTCAAGTACCTGTCGGCCAACGTGATCCGCGACGACACCGGCAAGCCGCTCTTCCCGGCGTACGGCATCAAGCGGTTCGGCTCGCAGGGCAGCCGCGGGGTCAGCGTCGGTTTCATCGGCGAGGTGCTCAAGGACACCCCGACGATCGTGACGCCGACCGGTGTCGAGGGCCTCACCTTCACCGACGAGGCCGCCGCGGCCAACCAGGCCGTCGCCGACCTGCAGAAGAAGGGCGTCGAGGTTCCGATCCTCGTCGTTCACCAAGGCGGCTTCCAGACCGGGACGGCGGCGCTGAACGGCTGCGCCGGAAACCTCGCCGGCAGCCCGATCGAGGCCATCGCCCAGCAGCTCGACCCGTCGATCAAGATCATCATCTCGGCCCACACCCACGCCGAGTACCGCTGCACGATCACGACGCCCGACGGCACCACGCGCCTGATCACGAGCGCGTCGTCGTTCGGCCGAGTGCTCTCGGACATCACCTTGAACCTCGACGCGCAGACCAAGGAGCTGGTCAGCGCGAGCGCCGACAACATCCTCGTGACCAACGCTCTCAACGTCCCGGGCACGGGTGTCGTCCGCCAGCCCGATCCATCGAAGGAGGACCCCCGGGTCGCCAAGGTCGTCAATCAGTACGTCACGGCGTCAGCCCCGCTGGCCAACCGGGTCATCGGCAGCGCCCAGGGAGACCTGACCCGCACGCCCAGCGGCGAGTCGACGCTCGGAGACGTCATCGCCGACTCCCAGCTGGCCGCTACTGCGCCGGCGACTCTCGGCGGCGCGCAGATCGCGCTGATGAACCCCGGTGGTATCCGCCAGGATCTGCTCGCCAGCGCGATCTCCTCCGGCGGCGAGGCGGTCGGCGAGGTGACGTACGGCGAGGCCTTCACGGTTCAACCGTTCGGCAACAGCCTGGTCACGAAGACGATGACCGGAGACATGATCAAACGCGTGCTCGAGCAGCAGTTCACGGGTTGTTTCGGCCAGATATCGGCCAAGACTCTGCAGGTCTCGACCGGCTTCACGTACACGTCGACGGCCAGCGGCGCGTGCGGCGGCAGGATCACGAACATGGCGTTGAACGGCACGCCGATCCAGTCGACTGACACCTTCCGCGTCACCATGAACAACTTCCTCGCCACCGGCGGCGACGGCTTCACGGTGTTCAACGAAGGCACGAATGCACTCGGCGGGGCCCAGGACATCGACGCGCTCGTCGCCTACTTTGGCGCGAACTCGCCGGTGGCCGTGCCGCCGCTCAACCGCATCACGACGCTGTCGTAACCGGCGAAGCCCGCAAAGCGGATATTGACAGAGCCGCGGCGGCGGGACCGTTGTTCTGCCCATCACATCGGCCACATCGGACGCCTTCTGCGGCTCCGGACCGAGTCCGGCCATGGCTCTCAGGTATGCCCTTTGGAGCTCGGTTGCGCGGTCCAACCGCACGCGGAAGAACGACTCGTCGAGCTTGGACTCGTAAGCGGGCTCGGCCGTAACGATGTCCGCTGCAGTGATCTCAGGGCCGTCGGCGACTGTCCAGACGGCGTATCCCATCTCCTGAAGGAAGTACGGGTACCCCACAGTGATCGAGACGGCCTTGTCGAGTGCCGCAGGCGAGTAGTACGCGTCCTCGTCATGAGCTGGACGTGATAGAGCGGCCCGGGCGTCCTCTGCCGCGAGGTTGCCGATTGCGGGAAACGTGAACAACCGCTCGGCGTAGGACTTCGCGTCACCCGCGAGTTCGGCAATCTGTGGCAGGCCCGCAACGACCATGGTGATCGGCAGTTTGCGTTGCACCATCTTGTGGAGCGCCTCAATGAGTGCCTCCAGCTGTCGCTTGTTGAGAAACTGAACCTCATCGAACAGAAGCACCACCCCGCGGCCGCGTTCAGCGGCTGCCTGGCCCATCGCGAGGAACACGTCGGTGAGGTCCAGTGCAAGGTCGGCGTGGTCGGCGAAGCCCTCGGCGGCCTCGACATCCAAACCAGCGGACCACGTGCCGGCCGCGTCGACGCTGACAGTGAACGACGTCAGGACTGCCGCCGCATGCTTGAAGAGGTTGGTCCACTTCGCCTTCGGCGACAGCTCGAACAGCGCCGTGCGCAACCTCGTCGCCATGTCACGCCGGAAGTCAGCCTCGTCGTTCTTCCTGACTTCGAGTTCCACGACGACCCACTCGCGCGCGATGGCCTTCGTCCGGAACTGTCCCAGTAGAACCGTCTTGCCGACACCGCGCAGGCCCGTGATGATCATGGACTGCTCGGTTCGGCCCGCCTCGATCCGTGCCAGAAGAAGGTCGAAGGACTCAAGCTGGTCGTCGCGACCAACGACCGCTTGCGGTTCGGCACCGGCGTTCGGCGTGTACGGGTTGGTGAGAGCCTTCACCAGACTAGGTACAAGAGTTAGAGCACTTTATGTGAATTAGATAAAGCCTCCTAAACCCTATAACCAGGCTTGTCGTGCACATTGGCCGACGGACGACGCGTCAGTCTGACCACGCGTCAGTCTTGGGCCATGTCGACGAAGCGCGAGTAGTGGCCCTGGAACGCCAGCACGATGTCGCGGGTCGGGCCGTTGCGGTGCTTGGCGATGATCAGGTCGGCCTCGCCCGGGCGCGACGACTCGCGCTCGTAGGCGTCTTCGCGGTGGAGCAGGATCACGACGTCGGCGTCCTGCTCAAGCGACCCCGACTCACGGAGGTCGGACAGCAGGGGCCGCTTCGACGTGCGCTGCTCGGAGCCTCGGTTGAGCTGCGAGATGGCGATCACCGGGATGTCGAGCTCCTTGGCCAGGAGCTTGATCTGCCGGGAGAACTCCGACACCTCCAGCTGGCGCGACTCGACCTTGCGGCCCGACGACATCAGCTGCAGATAGTCGATGATGATCAGCCGGAGATCGTGGCGCTGCTTGAGCCGGCGCGCCTTCGCCCGGATCTCCATCATGGTCAGGTTCGGCGAGTCGTCGATGAACAGCGGCGCCTCGCTGATCTCGCTCATCCGCCTGGCCAGCCGGGTCCAGTCATCGTCGCTCATCCGGCCACCGCGCATGTGCTGCAACCGGATCCGAGCCTCGGCTGACAGCATGCGCATCACGATCTCGGTACGG
>DATIOH010000139.1:0-1955 GCA_035473375.1 Nocardioidaceae bacterium
CTCGCGGGCGATCCGCCGCGCCGGTAGGCACTCATAGCGTCGAAGCATCTCGATCACCGCTGTCTGGAGGACCTGATGCTTCGCCACCTCACCGCGCTCGCGCTTCGGCGCCCACTGACTGTCGTCGCCGGGTGGGCGGCCGTCGTCGTGCTCGCCGTCGTTTCGGCCCCGGCACTCTTCGCGGGTCTGAGCAGCGACGTCGGCGACCTCGACGGCACGGAGTCGCAGCGCGCCGCCCAACTGATGTGGCGGGCCGCGCCGAGCGGCGAGACGGTCTTTGCCGTCGCAGCTGGCCGCTCGGCCTCCGACCCTGGCCTGCGGGCCAGCGTCGGGAAGGTGGCGCGGGGCGTCGGGGCGCTGTCGGGCGTCGACGCGATCCGAACCCCGTGGACGAGCCCACTCCCGGACGGCGCGCCGGACCCAGCGAGTGTCTCGACGGACGGCAACGCGGTCGTGATCGAGGTCGACTTCACGCAGACGAGAGCCGGCGAGGCAGCCGTCGACGCCGCGGCCGCCAAGCTCCACGCGATCGACGCACCGACCGTTCTCGTCGGCGGCGGCCCGCTCCTCGACGACGAGAAGGACGCGCAGGCCGCCCATGACCTCGCGAAGGCAGAGCTGATCTCGCTGCCCGTCCTTCTCGTGCTGTTGCTGGTCATATTCGGCGGTGTCGTCGCCGCCGGGCTGCCGTTGATCATCGCCGTCGTCTCGAGTGCTACGGCGATGGTCGCCCTGCTCGGGTTCAGCCTGGTCGCCGATGTCTCCGTGTACTCGATCAACATCGTGACGATGCTCGGGATCGGCTTGGGAATCGACTACGCACTGCTGATCGTGACGAGGTTCCGCGAGGAGCGGCAGCGCACCACGTCCGTCGACGCGGCCGTCGCCGCGACCATGGCGACTGCTGGCCGCACGGTCTTCTTCTCGGGCCTGACCGTGGCGGCGTCGCTTGCCGGACTTCTCGTCTTTCCGGACGACTTCCTGCGGTCGATGGGCTTTGCCGGCCTTTCGGTCGTCCTCCTCGACATGCTCGCTGCCGTCACGCTCGTTCCCGCACTGCTGTCGAAGGTCGGACGTCGTATCTCGCCTTCGGAGCGTCGCGACGACGGACAGGGTGTCTTCGCGAGCACTGCGCGGTGGGCCGGCCGACACCCGGTCGCCGTCATCTCATCCGTGGTCGTCCTGCTCGGCCTCGCTGCGATTCCGTTCGCGTCTGCGCGGTTCGCCGACCCGGACGAACGGTCGCTGCCGGCCTCGTCGCCAACCCGTCAGCTTGCCGAGATCGCCCAGACGCGGTTCGCCCAGGTCTCGACCGCGGACCCGATCGACGTCGTGATGACCGACAGACTCCCGGCAGCGGAGGTCGAGCGCTACGCGGCGACGCTCGCCGACCTGACCGGGGTCCGGAGCGTGTCGACTCCCCAGCTCCACGGGCTGTCCGTCGTCGAGGTCACGCCGCAGGGCGACAGCCAAGGTGCCCAGGCCATCTCGCTCGTCCACCAGATCCGCACTCTCGACGCGCCGGCGCCGATCGCCGTCGGCGGCGACGCCGCACAACTCGTCGACTACGAAAACTCGCTCACTTCGCGACTCCCGTATGCGATCGGCCTCGTGGCGCTGGCGACCTTCGCCCTGCTCTTCCTGTTCACCGGTTCCGTTGTCGTCCCCCTCAAGGCGCTCGCGATGAGCGCCGTCAGTCTGGGCGCGAGCTTCGGCGTCCTCGTGTGGGTCTTCCAGGACGGTCACCTCGGCGGCCTCTTCGGCACCGACGCACTCGGGAGCCTGAGCATCACGACACCGACACTCGTGCTCGCGATCGCGTTCGGGCTGTCGATGGACTATGAGGTCTTCCTGCTCGGCCGCATCAGCGAGATCTGGCGGCGTACCGGCGACACGACCCACGCGGTCGCCATCGGACTTCAGCGAACCGGCCGGGTCGTCACCGCCGCGGCTGC
>DATIOH010000140.1:0-8800 GCA_035473375.1 Nocardioidaceae bacterium
GGCGGCGGCCACCGCGGCAAGCCCCAGGCCGGCGAGCCAGCGCTTCGGCGCCCCGGCGACGGCGATCACGCCGAACACGGTCACGCCGAGGACCAGCATGGTGCCGAGGTCGGGCTGAGCCATGATCAGCACCGCGGGGACGGCGGCGACTGCGAGCGCGGCGACGACGTCGGTGTCGCGCAGGCTGCCGCTCTCGCGTCGAGCCTCGGTCTTCTCGGCCAGCAGCAGGGCCATCGCCAGGACGACCCCGAGCTTGGCGAACTCTGCCGGCTGGACTGACGTCCCTCCGATCAGGATCCATGAGCGCGACCCGTTGATCACCGCTCCGAGCGGTGACAGGACCAGGGCGAGCCCGACGATTGAGCCGACGTAGACGACCGGCGTCCAGATCCGCAGCCAGCGGTGGTCGACGGCCGCGACGGCCCAGGCAAGGGCGACGCCGATCGCGATATTCGTGAGGTGCCGGGTGAGGTAGGCCGTGCTGTCGCCGCCGGTCAAAGCGTCGTTGCCCTCGGTGGCCGACAGCACCAGCACGCTGCCGACCGCGAGGAGGGCCGCGGTCGCCGTCACGAGCGTCCAGTCCATCCGCCGCCAGACGGTGCGCCGATCGACCACGTTGACGCGGCGAGTCGTGCGGGTCGTCGCGGTCGCGACTCCTGTGTGGGCGAGGGCCATCAGCGGCTCCCCCCACCGTCGCGCCGCGCAGGCTCGTTCGGCGCGCTGATCTCGCCGTCGGGGTGGAAGACCGGCAGCCTGGTGGGCGGATGAGCGCCCGGCTCGGCGGCATCGGCCGGCACTACCTGGCTTCCGTGGACGCCGTAGAGCGACTCCCAGATCTTGCGGACCGAGTCGCCAGACGTACCCGAACCAGTACCGCCCTGCGAGATCTGCATGATGACGACGTACTGCTTGTCGTAGCTCGCTACCCACGACGTCGTCTGCTTGCCGTAGACCTCGGCCGTGCCCGTCTTCGACCGGATCTTCACCTGATCGAGCGGGAAGCCGACCATCTTCCACGCCATCGTCCCGACCGTGGCGGTGCCGAGGAGCGCCTGGTCGATGTAGTGGAGCACCCCGTGCGGGATGTGTACATGGCCGGTCACCTTCGGGGGGATTCGCCGGACGAGGTGGCCGGAACCGTCGACGACGGCCTTGCCGACTCGGGGCGCGTACAGCGTGCCGCCATTCGAGATCGCGGCGTATGCGACCGCGAGCTGGAGCGGCGTGAGCTGGGTGTCGCCCTGCCCGATGGCGAAGTTGACCGCGTCGCCGGCGCGGTACCGCCAGCCGTCGGTGCAGAACTCCCTTGCGAACACGTGGAGGTAGTCGCTGCCGGGCTGCTTGCCGATCTTGCAGTAGTAGTCCTTGTTGGCCTTCCAGTACGACAGCTTCCACTTGCGGTCGGCGATCCGCCCGGCCGACTCGCCCGGCAGATCGATGCCGGTCTTCGACCCGAACCCGAACCGCTTCGCATTCTCGACGATCGGGTCCTTCGTGTTCACATCGCCGGAGTCGCCGCCCTCCTCGAGCCACTTGGCGTACGCGACGCGGTAGAAGAACGTGTCGCACGACAGCTGCAGTGCCTGCGCGAAGGTGAGCATGCCGTAGGCGGCCGACTCGTAGTTCTTGAACACGCGGTCGCCGACGGTGTACGACGACGAGCAGTCGAGTTGGTCGCTGGTCGAGAAGCCGTGGGTGAGGGCCGCCGCCGTGGTGAACGGCTTGAACGTCGATCCGGGTGCGTACAGCCCCTGGGTGGCGCGGCTCAGCAGTGGGGTGTTCGCCTTGGCGCTGTAGAGCCGGTCGAGGTCGCCTTGGCTGATGCCGCCGACCCACACGTTCGGGTCGTACGTCGGATTGCTCGCCATCGCGACGACGCGTCCGTTCTTGGCGTCGAGCACCACGACCGATCCGGAGTCGGCGACATAGTTGCGGCCGGTGACCGGGTCGAGGGTCTTGCGCGCCGTCGCAATCGCCTGCGCGAGCACCTGCTCGGCGACCGACTGGACTTTGGCGTCCAGGCTCGTGACGAGGGTGTCCCCCGGCTTTGGCTGGGTCTCGTGGCCGTATGAGATCACCCGGCCCATCGAGTCGACCGAGACCTCGCGCCCACCCGGCGTCCCGACCAGCCAGCGGTTGTAGGCAGCCTCGAGCCCGGCCCGGCCGACGACCGACATCGGCCCGATCCTGTCGTCGCCGCGCCGCCGGGCCGCGGCGAGCTCCGACTGCGTGACCGGCGAGTTGTACCCCAAGATGTGGGCGGCGTTGATTCCGAATGGCGACGGGTACGCGCGCACTTTGCGGGCCTCGGCAGTGACGCCCGGATAGTCCTCGGACTGCTCGAGGATTGCTGCGGCGACCCGCTCGGGGACGTCGTTCGCGACCGGCACGGGCTCGTAGGGCGAGCCGTTCCAGCAGATCGGGGCTTTGGCAGCGCCCGACTCGCCGCAGGTTTTCGTCCGACGGACGAGTTCGTCGCGCGGCAGCCCGAGGGCGCCGGCGAGCCGGGCCAGCACGGCGCTCGCCGTGCGGTCGCCGAGCTTGGCAAGCACGTCGCGATCGACGGTGACGACCCAGGACGTGCGGTTGGCGACGAGCGGACGACCCATCGCGTCGACGATCAGCCCGCGAGGCGCCTCCACCCGGATGTCGCGGACGGTGTTGCTCTGCGCCGCAGCCTGGTAGTCGGCAGCGCCCGCGACTTGGATGTACCAGAGGCGGACCAGGAGCGTCGCGAACAGCGAGAGCACCATCACCTGCACGACGACGAGCCGGAGCCGCGAGCGGTTCTTCAGCACGGCCTCACCAGCGCTCGGCCGGCTGGACGCGGCGCAGGGCCGCCAGCATCAGCGGCAGGGCGAGCGGCGCGATCAGGACGTCGTACCCGACGGCGCGGGGAACGACGTCGAACACCGAGGTCACCGTGACGCCCGGGTCTCCGAGGACGAGGCCCGTCAGCGCGAAGACTGACGTGCCGACGAATGCGCCCGCGGCGACGAGGAGGATGCGGCCGAGCCACGAGCTGTCGCCCTCGGGTTTGGCGAGCCCTGCGAGGTATCCGACCACGACGAACGAGAGTGCCCAACGACCCGCGGTGTGGTCGGCGGGAGGAGCGAGGTCAAGCACCAGGCCGGCTGCGAATCCGACGGCGGCGGCGTACTCCGGCCCTCGCACCAGCGCGGCTGCGACGACGACGATCAGCGCGAAGTCGGGCGCGACGCCGTCGAGGGCGAAGTGGTCGAACACGCTGAGCTGCAGCGTGATCGTGACGACGATGAGGGCCGCGACCGCGGCAACTCGGACAGCGCGCATCATGGCGTGGTTCCCTGTCCGGCCGATGCGGGCGGCTGCGTCGAGGCTCCGTCCTTCTGCACACCCGTGACGACCGCGACCACGTCGAGCGACGAGAAGTCGACGAACGGACTGACGGTCGCCGTCTGCGTCAGCTCTGCCGGCGAGGAGTGCACGCCGACGACAGTGCCGATCGGCACGCCTGCGACGTACGGCGCTCCGTTGTGGGAGCCCCAGGTGACGACCGTGTCGCCAACCCGCGGCGAGACGGTGTGGTCGACCAGGCTCAGCTCGAGATTGCCGTCGCCGCTGATGTCGCCGCCTCCGTCGAGGAAGCCGAGCTCCATCGACTCGCCGATCCGGCCGCCGACTGTCGACTTCGCGTCGGCGATCAGCAGGACGGTCGCGGTGTCGGCGGTGGCTGCGATGACTCGTCCGACCAAGCCAGACGCGTTGACGACCGTCAGATCCGGAACGACGCCCTGATCGACGCCGGCGTCAATCGTGACGGTGCGGGAGAACGACTGCGCCGGGCCGATCCCCACTACCTGCGCAGCGACGACGTCGAACCCCGACGCGTCGACCATCGCGGAGATTCCAGTGATCTCGTCGGATCGATTCTGCGCCGCCTGGGCGGCGTCGAGCTGAGCCGCGAGCTCTTGATTCTGTGCCGCCAGCCGAGCGTTCTCGGCGCGCAGGCTGTCGACGGAGCGGAAGTGGTCGGGCAGGCCGGTGATCGGCTGCAGGGCGGCGGACGCGACGTCCTCGATCGGGCCGAGGACCGCGGCGACGACGTCGCGG
Source organism: Nocardioidaceae bacterium (assembly GCA_035473375.1). Taxonomy (GTDB): domain Bacteria; phylum Actinomycetota; class Actinomycetes; order Propionibacteriales; family Nocardioidaceae; genus DATIOH01. The sequence goes on from DATIOH010000140.1 coordinate 4,093, forward strand.
GCCGGCTGCAGCGGGCTCGCGCCCGCGCTCGAGTCGAGCGTGACGATGGTGACGGACGCCAAGACCAAGAGGCCGGCGATCGTTCGAGCGCGGCGTCGGTCTACGAGGCCTGCGTGGCGGTCGTGGAGTGCCATCGTCGCAGCGCCTGCTAACGCCTCGGCTCGGAGACCAGGACCTGCTGGAGCGCCTCGAATTCCTCGACGCACCGGCCCGCACCGAGGGCCACCGAGTCGAGGGGGCCGTCGGCCACGTGGACGGGCATTCCCGTCTCGTGCCGGATCCGCTCATCGAGTCCGCGCAGTAGCGCGCCGCCCCCCGTGAGCACCACGCCGCGGTCCATGATGTCGCCGGCCAGCTCGGGCGGGGTCTTGTCGAGGGTGATGCGGACCGAGTCGATGATCGCGTGCAGCGGCTCCTCGAGCGCTTGGCGCACCTCGGCAGATGAGACGACCACGTTGCGCGGTAGGCCGCTGATCATGTCGCGGCCGCGGATCTCGGCGTCGGGCTCGTGCGGCAACGGGAAGGCCGAGCCGATCGCGATCTTGATCTCCTCGGCGGTGCGCTCCCCCAGCATGAGGGAGTACTCCTTCTTCATCCAGTGGATGATCGCCTGGTCGAGATCGTCGCCGGCCGTGCGGATCGACTGGCTCGTCACGATGCCGCCGAGGCTGATCACCGCGACCTCGGTCGTGCCGCCGCCGACGTCGACGACCATGTTGCCGGTCGCCTCGTGCACCGGCAGGCCCGCGCCGATAGCAGCCGCCATCGGCTCCTCGATGATGTAGACGCGGCGAGCGCCGGCCTGGTAGCCGGCTTCCTTCACCGCGCGCTGCTCGACGGCGGTGATGCCTGACGGCACGCACACCACGAGGCGCGGCTTGGCGAGGTATCGGCGTCGGTGGACGCGTTGGATGAAGAAGCGCAGCATCTGCTCCGTCGCCTCGAAGTCGGCGATCACGCCGTCGCGCAGCGGCCGGATGGCCTGGATGTTGTCGGGGGTCCGGCCGATCATCCGCTTAGCCTCGGCGCCGACCGCGAGAATCTCGCGGGTCTGAGCGTTGAGCGCGACAACCGACGGCTCGTTGAGCATCACGCCGCGTCCACGGACGTACACGAGGGTGTTGGCGGTCCCCAGATCGACGGCCATGTCGCGGCCGATGACGCTGTTGGCCATCTCCAACCCTCCTCGCTCGAGTCCGCGGTAGGCAGGCGTCGCCGGACAAGCCGACGGGTGTCTCCCGTAGAACTTCACTCAGCGTAGGCGGATGGCCCCACCAGACTCGGGAGACACTTCGACACCTTGCGTAACTCTTATCCCGTCTGTGCCGGGGTCCCGATCCCGACATCCGGGACTCTCTTGCCGCGCGGGTGCCGGACCGTGCACGCCAAATCAGGTGGCCGACCCCGCGTCAAGGTGTCTAGGTTCGGCCCAAGCCGCCGGTACGCGTGCGACGGCGCTCATCCACAGGAGGCAGCTTGACGTTCCACCTGCACAAGATCGCGGTCGACTGCCGCGACTGGCACCCGCTCGTGGAGTTCTGGACGGCAGCGAGCGATTTCGCAGAGATTCCCAACGATCCCAACAACCCGGACGACGAGATCGGCGGTCTGATGGATCCGTCGACGGGCGTCCAACTGCTCTTCATCCCGGTCCCGGAGCCGAAGACGATCAAGAACCGCATCCACTTCGACGTCCAGCCGGTCGACGGCACGCGCGACCAGGAGGTCGAGCGACTCCAGTCGCTCGGCGCGACGATCGTCGACGACCGCCGCAACGCCGACGGCACCGGCTGGGTCGTCATGGGCGACCCCGAGGGCAACGAGTTCTGCGTCGAGCGCAGCGCGAGCGAGCGGGTCAGCTGACACGATCCGACGTCGAGCACGTCCTGGCGCCAGATGTCGGATCTTGGTGCAGGCCAGCTCAGGCCAGATCGGGGAACCAAAGGGCGATCTCGCGGGCGGCCGACTCGGCCGAGTCTGAGCCGTGCACGAGGTTCTCGCGGTTCGACAGGCTGAGGTCGCCTCGGATCGTGCCCGGAGCAGCCTTGCGGCCGTCGGTCGCGCCGTTGATGGCACGGACGACGTCGACGGCCTCGTCGCCTTCGAGGACGAGCGCGATCATCGGGCCGCTGGTCACGAAGGCCCGAAGCGGCGGGTAGAAGTCGCGCTCGACGTGCTCGGCGTAGTGACGGTCGGCCTGCTCGTCGGTGATGTGCCGAAGGTCCATCGCGACGATCGACAGCCCCTTCGCCTCGAAGCGTCCTAAGACCTCGCCGACCAGAGCGCGCCGGACCGGATCGGGCTTCAACAAGACGAGCGTGCGCTGAGTCATGGCGCGCAGCCTATCGGGGCAGTCCCGGCCGATTGGACCGCCGGTCAGGCCGTCGGAAAGCCGTTCCAAACGTCGTTTCAAAACAATTCTCAGACCGTCCAATCCAATCGACCGACGGCGCCGAAGCAGGGGTGACGACTGCTTCGCGGGCCCTGCCTGTGCAGCCGCGAGGGTGCCCTCGTGCTGCGACTCGGGTCGTGAGGGGCACCGGGAGGACGCGGTTCCGCGAAGCGTCGGCACCCTGTGAAACGGCGCGTCCGCTGGTACCTCCCACAGCGGACGCGTCGTTCACGTCGACCGCGGAACCGCTGACGTCGACTCCCCCTACTGCCCGTCTGACGTCGAACCATGCTCGCGCTCCCAGGCAACCCGGTCGAGCTCGATCTTGCGGCCAAGCAGATACGCGGCCGTGTAGAGCGACCCGAACACCACACCGAGCACGAACATCACCGGCACGACGAAGCCGAGCCCGAGGGTTGCAACCTGGACGGCGAAGCCCGCGTAGTACGCCCACTCGAACCGCAGCAGACCGGCCACCACCAGCGAGGTGGCGGCCAGGCCGAGCCCGATCGACAGCGCGGCCGCGGCATCGACGTCGGCGATCGTGATGAGCACTGGGGTCGAGAGGCCGAGGACGATGCACTGCAGCGCGAGCATGGTCGCGCACATCGACCGCCGCGGATTGCCCATCGGCCCGTCAGCCCGTCAGCCGGTCAGGCCTGGACGCCACAGCAGGCTGCGCGCCTCGCCGGCCGTGATGACGGAGCCGGTGATGAGCACGCCGCCGCCGCCGAGGCCGCCGCCCTCACCTTCCTCGGCCAGCCCGATGGCCTGCACGACGGCATCGCCGAGGCGAGGCGCCACGATGACGCGGTCGGAGCCGAACACTCCTCGTGCCAGCTCGCCGAGCGACTCTGCACGCATCGCCCGCGGCGTCGAGTTCTGCGTGCAGACGACCGTCGCGAAGACCGGCTCGAACGCGTCGAGCAAGCCGTCGACGTCCTTGTCTGCCATCACGCCGAGAACGCCGATCAGCGGCGAGAAGGAGAACGCCTCCTGGACTGCCTCGGCCGTGGCGATCGCGCCCGCCGGATTGTGCGCTGCGTCGATGACGACGGTCGGCGACCGACGCACCACCTCGAGCCGCCCAGGCGAGTCAACCTGCTCCATCGCCTCGCGCACCGCCTCGATGTCGAGGCCGCCGTCGAGGCCCGTGCCACCGGCGAAGGCCTCGACCGCGGCGATCGCACAGGCGGCGTTGTTTGCCTGGTGCGCGCCGTGGAGCGGAAGGAAGACGTCCTCATAGGTCGCCTCGAGGCCTTGGATCGTCACTACCTGCCCGCCGAGGCCCGGCGTCCGCGACGTGACGCCGAACTCAAGTCCTTCGCGAGCGACCGTGGCACCCACCTGTGCCGCGTGGGCGAGCAGGACCTCGGCGGCCTCCAGGGGTTGCTGGCCGAGGATCGCAAACGAGCCCGGCTTGATGATGCCTGCCTTCTCGACGGCGATCTCTGCGGGCATGTCGCCGAGGTACGACGAGTGGTCGACGGCGATCGGTGTCACCACCGCGACGGCGGCGTCGGCGACATTCGTCGCGTCCCACACGCCGCCCATACCGACCTCGATGATCCCGGCGTCGACCGGCGCGTCGGCGAAGGCGGCGAAAGACATCGCCGTGATGAACTCGAAGAACGACACCGGGAACGGCCCCGAGTTGTCGACGATCGCCGCGTACGGCTCGACCTCGTCGTAGACCTCGACGAACCGCTCGCGACTCAGCGGCGAGCCGTCGATGCTGATCCGCTCGGTCATCGACTCGACGTGCGGGCTGGTCGACCGGCCGGTGCGCAGCCCGAGCCCCCGCAGGAGCGTGTCGATCATCCGTGCGGTCGAGGTCTTGCCGTTCGTGCCGGTCAGGTGGACGACGGGGTATGCGCGCTGCGGCTGCCCCATCAGGTCGCAGAGCGCCGCAATGCGGACGAGCGATGGCTCGAGCCGGGTCTCGGGCCATCGGGCCAGAAGGCGTGACTCGACGTCGAGATATGCGTCGGACGCCTCCGGATCTCCCATCGCGGGGAGTCTAGCCGCGCGACCACAACAGCGGATCGGCTCGCTCTCGGTCCCGTACGCAGGTGGCAGGGCTTATCGATTCGCCGCTCGGATCGGGCCGCCCGTAGGATTCGCGGCATGACTTCGACCCTTCCGAACCGCGCTCCTGACACGTCGGCCGCCCGCGCCGCCGACGTACCGGAGCGGCCGGCTCTGGAGGGCCTTGAGGCGAAGTGGAGCGCGATCTGGCTCGAGCAGGGCACCTACCGCTTCGACCGCAGCAAGACCCGCGACGAGATCTACGCGATCGACACGCCGCCCCCGACG
>DATIOH010000141.1:0-3023 GCA_035473375.1 Nocardioidaceae bacterium
GTTCGCCAAGAATGTCTTGTGGACGGCGGGTGGGCCGACGCTGGCCGACGACGCCAGAATAGGGCGGTGCGTGCCACGCTCGACCTTAACGCCGACGTCGGCGAGGGCTTCGACGGCGACACGGAGCTCTTCGCGCTGATCACCTCGGCCAACGTCGCGTGTGGCTTCCATGCCGGCGACGCCGCGACGATGCGGGTCTGCTGCGAGTTGGCCGTGGCCAGCGGCGTCGCGGTCGGGGCGCAGGTGTCGTACCGAGACCGCGCGGGCTTCGGCCGCCGCGACGTCGATGTCAGCGCCGACGAGCTCGCCGAGGCTCTCGACGAGCAGCTCGCCGATCTGCGCGACGCCGCGACCGCTGCCGGGGTCGACGTCGGCTACATCAAGCCGCATGGCGCCCTCTACAACCGGATCGTCTGGGATGTCGAGCAGGCGGCCGCCGTTGTGAGCGTGGCTCGCCGGCACCGGCTCCCGCTGCTCGGCTTGCCAGGCTCCCGCGCGCTCGGCCTGGGCGTCGACGCGGGAGTGGCGACATTCGCAGAGTTCTTCGCCGACCGCGGCTACGCCGCAGACGGGCGGCTGGTCCCGCGATCCGAGCCGGGCGCTCTCGTCGCCGACGCCGACGCGGTGGCCACCCGGGTTGCTCGGCTGGCCACGGCCGGCATCGTCGAGTCCGTCGACGGCACCGACGTCGTGGTTGAGGCCGACTCGGTCTGCGTGCACGGCGACACACCTGACGCCGTGGCGCTGGCGCGCTCAGCTCGCGCCGCGCTCGAGGCCGCTGGCTGCATGCTGAGGCCATTCACGTGAGTCCCTCCGCATGAGTCCCATGAGTGCCGAGCTGACGATCCTGCCGGTCGGCGCCGAGGCGCTGCTCGTCGAGCTGGGCTCGCGCGATCGCGCCGCCGCGGCCTACCGGGTCGCCCGCGAGCTCGTCGACCGCAACCCGTCTGCAGCGCGCGACGTGGTTCCGGCTGCAACCACCGTTCTGCTCGACGGAGTCACCGACCCCGGGGCGGTGCGAGCCGCGCTCACGGCCGAGGCTGTCGAGGCGGCGATGCGGCGATCCGACGAGATGGTGACGTCGACGCCTGTCGTGATCGGCGTGCGTTACGACGGCGCCGACCTCGGTGCGGTGGCGGAGGCGTGGGAGTGCTCGGTGGAAGACGTCGTCGAGCGACATGCGTCGACGATCTTCACCGTCGCCTTCTGCGGCTTTGCGCCGGGCTTCGGCTACTGCGTCGGCGATCCGCCGCTGCCCGTGGTGCCTCGTCGGGCCGACCCGCGGCCGCAGGTGCCCGCGGGGTCGGTGGCTCTGGCCGCTGAGTACTGCGGGGTGTACCCGAGAGCGATGCCCGGCGGATGGCAGCTGATCGGCACGACCGATGTCGTCTTGTTCGACGCATCTCGTGATCGCCCTGCGCTGCTCGTACCCGCGACATCGATTCGCTTCGAGCCGGTCCGATGACCGACGATGCCGTCCAGGTTGTCGCCGCCGGTCCGGGTCTGCTTCTGCAGGACCTGGGCCGCCCGGGCTGGGCGCACCTCGGCGTACCGCCGTCAGGGGCGCTCGACGTCGACGCGCTGCGACTGGCGAACCGCCTCGTCGGCAACGAGCCCGGGGCGGTCGGCCTCGAGATCCTGCTCGGCGGCCTCGGTCTCGTCGCGAGCCGATCGGTCCGCGTCGCCGTCACCGGCGCCGATGCGTTGATCGAGGTCGACGGCCGCGCGTGTCCGTGGGGCGAGTCCGTGTCGATCGCCGCAGGCTGCCGGCTGACGGTCACGGCGGTGAGCGGCGGCATCCGATCATGGCTGGCGGTCGACGGCGGGATCGTCACCGGCCACGATCTCGGCAGTGGGTCGACCGACACGCTGACCGGGCTCGGGCCGGAGCCGGTCCGGACCGGTGCGACGCTCCCGCTTGGGCCACGGGTGCCCCGGGGTTCGCCGGCGTCGGCCGTGCCTCGCCCGCCGCTCCGAGAGCTGACCTCTCTTCGGGTGCGGCTCGGCCCTCGCGCCGACTGGCTGACGGCCGAGTCGCTCGACGCACTCACGGCCCGCACGTACGTCGTCGCCGCGGACTCCGACCGCGTCGGACTCCGGCTCGAGGCGGCCGATGGACGCGCCCTGCAGCGCTCGCGCGTCGACGAGTTTCCGAGCGAGGGCATCGTGACCGGTGCCGTCCAGGTTCCGTCCGGGGGCCAGCCGCTGATCTTTCTGGCCGACCATCCGGTCACGGGCGGCTACCCCGTGGTGGCCGTGGTCGATCGAGCCGATCGGTGGATCTGCGCGCAGCTGCGGCCAGGGGACCGGATCCGCCTTCAGACAGCGTCGTCGGCGTCGTCGTCGGGCGACTGACGCTCCGGCCGGCTCAAGAGAGGGTCGTCGTCGCGGAGAGTTCGTACTGGTCCGGGCTCAGACTCCGCAGTCTCGAAGCGAACGGTGACCCGACCGAGACCCGCTCCCCAGACCCAGCCGTCGCCGAACTCCTCGTGCACGACATCGACGCCCGGCATCCATCCGCGGCCCTGTCGGGGGCGGACCCCGGCATTCGTGTCGGGCACCGCCACGACTCCGTCTTCGGCGTCCTCCTCGTCGGCGAAGAGGTCGTCCTGGATCCAGTCGGCCAGGGCCGAGACGCCGACGCCGAGGAGGCGCACTCCGCCTGATGTGTCGAGGTCGGCAAGCAGCGCCCGCGCGACCCGGCTGACGGTCGCGGGCCGATCGGTCGGGCCGGCGAGCGTCGACGACCGCGTGAGGGTCGCGAAGTCGTGCATCCGCACCTTCAGGGTGACGGTGCGGCCGGACAGCCGTGCTTTCGCCAGGCGTTCGCAGACGCTGCGCGCGTGACGGTCGACGATCGCGGCGAGCAGCACCGGATCGACAAGGTCGGTGTCGAAGGTGTCTTCGACCGACACCGACTTCGTCTCACGATCGGCGATGACGGCTCGGTCGTCGTCAGCCCGGGCCAGCCTGTGGAGGCTGGTGCCGTGCGCGGCTCCGACCACCCGGCAGAGCTCGTCGAC
>DATIOH010000142.1:0-2510 GCA_035473375.1 Nocardioidaceae bacterium
CGTGCCCGGCTCGAAGGCGGTCTCGAAGCCGTCGAGCACCGTGAGGTAGTCCTCTGTCTCGGCGAGTCGGTGGACCGAGATCGGAAGCACATAGTCGTCGACCTCAAAGCCGGCGGACTCGTCGAAGTAGTCGCCGATCCCCGAACGATGCGACAACAGCTGATCGACGGTGACCTCGTCACGGATCAGCGGAAGATCCGAGCCGAGCACCGATCGAGCCGTGGTCGAGAGCTCGAGCGTGCCGTCGCCGACAAGGCTCATGACGACAAGACCGGTGAAACCCTTCGCGCCGCTCGCAAGCCCGAAGCGCGTCGCCGTCGTGTTGGAGAGACTGTGCCGCCGGTCGGCAAGACCGTAGGCGCGCGCGAACACGCCTCCGTCAGGGTCGTCGATCCGCACGACCCCCGAAAAGCTCGTCTCTGCCGCGATCTTGTCGATCGCCTCGCGCTGATCGGTCACGCGCCAAATGTAGGGGTTGACCGTCCGGTTTGGCGCGACCTTTTGTGTTGTTCGCAGTCGCGCTCAGAGGCCGAGTTGGTCGAGGAGCTCGCCGAGCTCGGCCTGGGTCAGGTCTCGGACGGCTCCCGGGCGCAGCCCACCGAGGGCGATCGGGCCGATCGCGATCCTCGACAACCGCAGAACGGGGTGGCCGACGTGGGCCAGCAACCGCCTGACGATGTGGTTGCGTCCCTCGTGCAGCACCACCTCAACCATCGACTTCCCGCCCGCCGTGTCGACGATCCGAAACCCGTCCGGCTGCACCGGGCCGTCGTCGAGCGTCACGCCCGCCAGCACAGTGCGGACCGTCACGGGACGCACGGTGCCGTCGACCTGGGCGACGTAGGTCTTCGTCAGCTCGAATGACGGATGCGCCATCCGATGCGCGAACTCGCCGTCGTTCGTCAGCACCAGCAGACCCTCGGTGTCGGTGTCGAGTCGACCGACGTGAAAGAGCCGCTCGGGACGGTCGCCGACGAGCGACCGCAGGTCGCGCCGACCCTCTTCGTCGGCCATCGAGCTCACCACCCCGCGCGGCTTGTTGACGACCAGGTAAGCCTTCGCGGCCGCCACCGGGATCCGACGGCCGTCGACGCGGATGACGGCGGTGTCAGGGTCGACCCGTGCGCCGAGCTGGGTGACGATCGCGCCGTCGACCTCGACTCGCCCCTCAGCCATCAGCCGTTCGCACGCGCGGCGGCTGGCGACGCCGGCCTCGGCCAGCACTTTCTGCAGGCGCAGCGGCTGGTTCGGTTCAACTGGCTCGCGGCCGTCATCGGGCGGGTCTGTGCTCATGCGTCGTCGACCAGCTCGGCGAGCTCCTCCTCTCCCTCGAGCTCGGCCATCTCGGGGAGGAACGGTGCGATCTCCGGAAGCTGCTCGAGGCTCGTCAGCCCCATTCGCTCCAGGAAGTAACTGCTGGTCCGGTAGAGGTGAGCGCCCGTCTCGCGCTCGACGCCCGCCTCCTCGACCAGTCCGCGCGACACCAGCGTGCGCATCACCGCGTCGACGTTGACGCCGCGAATCGCAGACACCCGACCGCGACTGACTGGCTGCCGGTACGCGATGACCGCGAGGGTCTCGAGCGCGGCCTGGGTCAACTTGGCGTGCTGGCCCTCGATCGCGAATCGCTCGACGACGTCGGCGTACTCGTCGCGGCTATAGAACCGCCACCCTGTGCCGACCTCGCGAAGGTCGAAGCCGCGTCGCTGCTCGGTGTACTCGGCGGCGAGCTCGTCGAGAGCTGCGCGGACGACCTTGGGCGGGGCATCGACGGCCTGCGCCAAGGTCAGGTGGTCGAGCGGCTCGTCGGCCACCATCAAGACGGCTTCGAGCGCGGGCCGGATCCTGCTGTCGCCAGCCGCCTCCATTGCCTCGACGTCGCCCTCGGCGGGCGCCATTGCCTCGACCTCGCCCTCGGCTGCCTGCGGCGCCGCGCCGGCGTCGACCATGTCGTCGATGCTCATCGCGTCTCCTCGTCGGTCATCTCGGCGGTTATCTCGTCTGGGCGCTGGGCGATATCTCCGTCGCCAGTCTCGCTCGCGGCCCCGACTGGCTCATCAGTGCCCTCGGCGCCGCTCGGGCTCGGCGCATGCTCGTCGTACTCGTCGGCGATCTCGATCTCGCTGTCGTCGACACCCGTCCAGCGGACATTGAGGTCACCGAGCGGCGTGAGCTGATCGAAGGCGACGACGTTCTCGCGAAAGAGCTCGAGCAGGGCGAGGAACCGCCCGACGGTCGTCAAGGTGTCTGGTGAGTCGGCTACGAGGGCGCGGAAGGTCATCGTCTGGTGGCGACGCAGCCGCTCGACCATGATCGCCGCCTGCTCGCGCACGCTGACCCGCGGCACATGCAGGTGGGCCAGCCCGAGCACCGGCTCCGGCTTCGGCTCGAGAGCCCTCGCCGCCAACGCAGCGAACTCGTCGAGCGACAGGGTGATCAAGACGTCCGGCAGGACCGACGCGAATCGCTCGTCGAGCCCGACGGCACGGGGGTGCCGCCGCGCCTCCGTC
>DATIOH010000143.1:0-9252 GCA_035473375.1 Nocardioidaceae bacterium
AGAAAGGCCAGATGTGGACGTCACATCAACAGCATGACTCAACAACTTGCTCCCGACTCCAGTGCACCCAGTGATCCCGAGCTGATTGCTGCGGTGCGTGCTGGCGACGTCGACGCCTACGGGGTCCTCTTCGAGCGACACCGTCGGTCTGCCCTCGGGCTCGCTCGCCAGATCGCCGGGCCGAGCGACGCCGACGACCTTGTCTCGGACGCGTTCGTCAAGCTGTTGCGGGTCCTCCAGGGAGGCGGCGGACCGGACGTCGCATTCCGGGCATATCTTCTGACTGCGGTCCGAAGGCTCCACATCGACCGGATCCGGTCTCAGGCGCGCGTCACGCCGAGCGACGACCTCGAGCAGTTCGATCCCGGCACGCCCTTTGCCGATCCGGCAGTCGACAAGTTCGAGAACGCCGCAGCCGCCAAGGCCTTCGCCTCCCTGCCCGAGCGGTGGCAGCTCGTGCTGTGGCACCTCGAGGTCGAAGGCCAGAAGCCGGCCGATGTTGCGCCGCTGCTCGGAATGACGCCGAACGGCGTCTCCGCGCTCGCGTACCGGGCGCGCGAGGGTCTGCGCCAGGCCTACCTGCAGATGCACCTCGCCGACACCGGCGCCGAGGAATGCCGGTGGGTCACCGAGCGACTCGGCGCGTACGTGCGCAAGGGGCTGTCCAAGCGCGACGCCGCCAAGGTCGAGGAGCACCTCGACGACTGCCGCAAGTGCACCGCGGTCTACCTCGAGCTCACCGAGGTCAACTCGAACCTGTCGGCGATCCTTGCTCCGGCGCTGCTGGGCACCGCAGCGGCCGGCTATCTCGGCTCGACCGCCGTCGGAGGCGCGAGCACCACCTTGATCGCGGGTTGGCTGCTCAGGGCGCGCCACGTCGCGAAGGCGCACACGGCGTTGACGGTCAGCGGCACGGCAGCGACCGTTGTCGCGGCGAGCGTCGCCACGACCATCGTCGTCAACGGGCTGCAGAACACCGCCGACAACCGCAGCGACGTGCCGGTCGCGCACTCGACCGTGGGGTTGCCGTCGGGCGGGTCGGGCACGCCGACCGGTCCAAATCGTCCCAACGGCAACAACAAGCCGCCAGGGCATCACAAACCGCCACCGCAGAACCACCACAAGCCGCCCGGCGATCACAAGCCGCCGGGCGTCACGAACCCGCTGACCGGCCCGACTCAGCCCACTCCGACGACGCCCACGACGCCGCCGTCGCCCGGTCCGATCGTCGTGAGCGAGATCCCGAATCCGCAAGACGACGACCCGCCGGCCGACCCGAACGCACCTGGGCTTCCACCGATCACCCCGCCGCCGCCGACCACTCCTCCCCCGCCCCCGCCGGCAGACCCGAGCGTGACGATGAACGTCACGCCCCTGGGCGGCGGCCGGTATATCGCGGTCATCGATCCGGCCACTGCCGACCCGGCGACCAATCTGATGATGTCGATCGACACCTCCGAGTGGACGTCGTTCGACGTCAGCGGGTGGGACTGTCCGCAGCCGGCCCCGGGCGAGGTTCACGTCGAGTGCTTCCTCACGTCGGCCGAGCCCGAGCCCCTCACGATCTCGATCACCTTCCCTCGCGCCGTCCGGCCATCCATCACGGCGACGATCTCGGCCGAGGGCTACGACGACCCAGACCCGTCCAACAACACGGTTTCGTGGACCGTCTGACCTGATCTACCATCGATGACTCCGGCGACGACGGGGACCAAGTAGTCGCGGGAGCCCGAAGCGGAGAGAGTCGCCGGCTGGTGCGAGGCGGACTTCGGACTCGCGACGAAGACACCCCCGAGTCGGACGCATGTCGAGGCGGCCACAGTGGTCGCGAAGGTGTGGTGGCACCGCGAGCTTGCCCGTCGCCCACACCTCCAGGGCTGACCACTGGAGGTGACGACATGCCTCACCAACCTGAGGCACTACGACCGCAGCGGACACTGGCAGCAGACCTTGCCGCGCACGACAGCGGCGTCTTGGTGCGCCTCGACGGCTGGATACACCGCCGCCGTCGGCTGTCGGGCCTCTCCTTCGTCGTCGTACGCGACCGATCCGGACTCGCGCAGGTCGTCGTCCGCGACCCGGCGACGATGGCGCTGGTCGACGAGCTGAGCGAGGAGACGACGGTTGAGGTCGTCGGACGGGTCAGCGCGAACGCCCAGGCGCCCGGTGGCGTCGAGGTGACCGAGCCCGCCTTCCGCGCCCTGACGTCGCCCGCTGCGACGCCGCCGGTCGAACTGTGGCGACCCAAGCTGAGCGGGGCGCTGCCGACGCTGCTCGACCATGGTCAGGTCACGCTGCGGCACCGCACTCGTCAAGCCCGGTGGCGGCTCGCGGAGGCCAGCCTGCGAGGCTTCGCCGGCACCCTCGACAACGCCGGCTTCACCCAGGTGAAGAGCCCGAAGCTCGTCGAGTCGGCCACCGAGTCGGGGGCGAACGTCTTCCGTGTCGACTATTTCGGCGGCGACGCCTATCTGGCGCAGTCGCCCCAGTTCTACAAGCAGATGCTCGTGGGCGTCTTCGAGCGGGTCTACGAGGTCGGTCCAGTCTTTCGCGCCGAGCCGCACGACACCGTCCGACACCTGTCGGAGTACATCTCGCTCGACGTCGAGCTCGGATTCATCGACGACCATCGCGACGTCATCCGAGTGCTGCGCGACGTTCTGCACGGCATGGTGGTCGCGGTCTCCGAGCAAGCCGCCGACGCTGTCGACCTCCTCGGCGTCCGATTGCCTCGGGTGCCTGACGAGATCCCGGTGATCCACTTTCGCGACGCGCTCTCGATCGCCGGAGCGTCCGAGGATGAGCCCGACCTCGCGCCGGCAGACGAGCGTGCGATCGGCGCGTGGGCGCTGGCCGAGCATGACAGCGACGTCGTCGCCGTCGAGGGCTACCCGATGGTCAAGCGACCCTTCTACACACATCCGTCGCCCGACCCGCGCTGGTCGAACTCCTTCGACCTCGTCTTCCGCGGCATGGAGCTCGTGACGGGCGGCCAGCGGCTGCACCGGTATGAGGACTACGTGAGCGCGCTCGCGGCCGCCGGCCAGTCGCCCGAGGCTTACGCCGGATACGTCGACACGTTCCGGTACGGAATGCCGCCCCACGGTGGTTTCGCGATCGGCCTCGAACGGTGGATCGCGCGGCTGGTCGAGGCTGAGAACGTCCGCGAGGTCAGCCTGTTCCCCCGCGATCTGCATCGGCTGTCACCCTGAGTCGCGGCAGTCGGCATGGGACGACGGCGGTTTGGGCACAGAGCCGTCATGAGCCCGATCAGACTGATTGCCCGGCCGATGCTTGCGTCCATGTTCGTGATGGGCGGTATCAACTCGCTGAGGAACGCCGACGCGATGGCCGAGCGCGCCGAACCGGTCACCGAGAGGCTGGAACCGGTGGTCGACCAGGCCACGTCGTCGATGCCGATCCACCTCGACCAGCGACAGCTGGTGATCCTCAACGGTGTACTTCACGTCGTCGGCGGCGCGATGCTCGCGACGGGCAGGATGCCGAGGCTCGCATCGCTGGCGCTCGCCGCGACGATGGTGCCGACGACACTCGGCGGTCATCGGTTCTGGGAGGAGTCCGATCCGCAGGCGAGGCAGGACCAGCAGACCCACTTCTTCAAGAACGTCTCGATGATGGGTGGGCTGCTCCTCGCATCCCTCGACACCGAGGGACGGCCGAGCGTGGGGTGGAGGGCCAAGCGGGGAGCTCGGCACGCCCGTGATGCCGCCACCGAGCACGCGAGTGCGTTGAACCCGTTCTGATCGCTGACCGAGGTCTGCGCGCAAGCCGGTTCGCGCCTGGCCCGACGGTAGGCTTGGCGAGCGTGACAGCAGCCGCGACGAGCCCCGACGTCTGGGCAGCGCCGTCGGCCGCCGCGCCAGTCCGTGCCGTCGTGCGGATCCCTGGCTCGAAGTCCATCACGAATCGCGCGCTCCTCCTCGCAGCGATCGCGACTGGCGAGAGCGTGCTGCACCGGCCGTTGGTGGCTCGCGACACTGCTCTGATGGCGCAGGCGCTGCAATCGCTCGGCGTCGACGTCGTGCGGTCTGACGACGCGATGCGGGTGCGTCCCGGGCCGCTGCGCGGCCCCGCGACCGTCGACTGCGGGCTGGCAGGGACGGTGATGCGATTCGTGCCGCCGATTGCGGCGCTGGCCGACGGAACGGTCGCGTTCGACGGCGATCTCCAGGCACGGCTCAGGCCGATGGCCGAGATCCTCGGAGCCTTGCGCGCACTCGGCGCCGATCTCGACGACGACGCCTCGTCGCTCCCATTCGACCTGCGCGGCACGGGACGGCTTCACGGCGGCATCGTCACCATCGACGCCTCGTCGTCGAGCCAGTTCGTCTCGGCGCTGCTGCTCGCTGGCGCTCGCTATGACGTCGGCGTCGACCTTCGGCACGACGGCAAGCCGGTGCCGTCCGTGCCCCACATCGCGATGACGGTCTCGATGCTGCGCGAGCGGGGCGTGATCGTCGACGACGCGGAGCCGAATCGGTGGGCCGTCACGCCGGGGCCGATCGCGGCCATGCACGTCGAGATCGAGCCCGACCTCAGCAATGCAGCGCCGTTCCTCGCCGCAGCCGCTGCGACGGGCGGGACCGTCACGGTTCGAGAGTGGCCGACGACGACCGATCAGGCGGGCGACCGGCTCCGTGAGATTCTGACCGCACTCGGCGCCGAGGTGCGCTTGGGCGACGACGGCCTCACGGTGACCGGATCCCGTCTCCGAGGCGTCGACCTCGACCTGCACGACGTCGGCGAGCTCACGCCCGTCGTCGCCACGCTGTGCGCGTTGGCCGACGGGCCGTCGTTCTTGCGCGGCATCGCGCATCTACGTGGTCACGAGACCGACCGACTGGCGGCCCTCGCGGCCGAGCTCTCCGGTCTGGGCTGCAACGTCCGCGAGACAGCTGACGGCCTCGAGATCCGTCCGCGCCCGATGCACGCCGGCGTCTTCCACACCTACGACGACCATCGGATGGCGCACGCAGCCGCCGTGCTCGCACTCGTCGTCCCCGGCCTCGGTGTCCAGAACATCGCGACCACCGCCAAGACCCATCCCGACTTCGTCGGCGCGTGGACGGCGATGCTCGCGTGACACAGTCGGACTACGGCGACCTCGACGACCACAGCCGCTTCGACCGCCCGCGCCGACGCACCCGGCCTCGCACCAAGGACCGTCCTTCCTACGACGGCGCCGCTACCGGTCTCGTCGTCACTATCGACCGCGGCCGCTACACGACGCGGGTCGACGGCGAGTCGCCACACATGGTGACCGCGATGAAGGCGCGCGCGCTCGGCCGCAAAGGCGTGGTTGTCGGCGACCGGGTTCGGCTGGTCGGCGACGTCAGCGGCGATCCTGGATCGCTGGCGCGGATCGTCGAGGTCGAGGAGCGGCGCACGGTGCTTCGGCGGACGGCCGACGACACCGATCCGGTCGAGCGGATCGTGGTCGCCAACGCCGAGCAGTTGGTCGTCGTCACCGCCGTGGCGAACCCGGAGCCGCGGCCTCGGCTCATCGACCGTGCGCTGGTCGCGGCCTTCGACGCCGGGCTCACGCCCCTCCTCTGCCTCACCAAGACGGACCTCGCGCCGCCCGACGCACTGGTCGCCGCCTATGAGCCCCTCGGTGTCCGCGCGGTCGTCGCGACGCGCGGCACCGACCTGACCGCCGTCCGAGCCGCGCTCGCCGACCGGGTCAGCGTGCTCGTCGGACATTCCGGCGTCGGAAAGTCCACCCTCGTCAACGCGTTGGTGCCTGGCGCCAGCAGGGCTACCGGCGACGTCAACGTCGTCACCGGACGCGGACGGCACACGTCCACGTCGGCCATCGCGCTAGAGCTGCCCTTCGGCGGGTGGGTCGTCGACACGCCGGGCATTCGATCGTTCGGGTTGGCGCATGTGGAGGCCGACCACCTGATCCATGCCTTCGAGGACCTCGACGAGGTCACGAGCGGGTGTCCGCGTGGCTGCACCCATGCGACGAGCGAGCCCGAGTGCGCGCTCGACGATGCGATCGTCGACGGCCGTGTCAGCGCCGAGCGAGTGCTGTCGTTCCGGCGGCTCTTGAGCAGTCGCGAAGCGGCCGACGAGTGATCCGCCAGCGGTCAAGAAATCACGGCGAGCGGTCAAGAACTCACCGCGACGGGTCAAGAAACCTCGCGCTCTGCGACGCCGGGTGGCGACCGTCCCGATAGATCATCCAGACCGGGTGACCGCTCGCACCAACAACGTGACCGCTCGCGCCAACAACGTGACCGCTCGGCGGGTGCTTGGGCGTCCCCATAGTCTGTCGACATGACCTCTGAGTTCGATGTCGTGGTGTTGGGCGCCGGGCCGGGCGGGTATGTCGCGGCCATCCGCGCGGCGCAGCTCGGCCTGACGGCTGCGGTCGTCGAGGAGAAATACTGGGGCGGCGTCTGCCTCAACGTCGGCTGCATCCCCAGCAAGGCACTGCTGCGCAACGCCGAGCTCGCCCACATCTTCAACCACGAGCGCGATCTCTTCGGCATCTCCGGCGACGTCTCGTTCGACTACGGCGCCGCCTGGAGGCGCAGCCGCACCGTGGCCGACGGCCGGGTCAAGGGCGTCCACTTCTTGATGAAGAAGAACAAGATCACTGAGTACTCAGGCCGCGGTTCGTTCGTCGACGCGACGACAATGCGTGTCGCGCGGAGCGACGGCGGCGAAGAGACCATTCGCTTCAAGCACTGCATCGTCGCGGCCGGCACGCAGACCAGGCTCCTGCCCGGCACCTCCCTCGGCGACCGAGTCGTCACGTACGAAGAGCAGATCATGACCGACCAGCTGCCTGGATCGATCATCATCGCGGGAGCCGGCGCCATCGGAGTCGAGTTCGCCTATGTCATGGCCAACTACGGCGTCGAGGTGACGATCGTCGAGTATCTCGACCGCCTCGTACCGCTCGAAGACGAAGAGGTCTCGGCCGAGCTCGCCAAGCGGTACAAGAAGCTCGGCATCAACGTCCACACGTCGACTCGCGTCGACGCCATCGACGACAGCGGCGACAAGGTGCGGGTCACCGTGACCGCCGGCGATCAGCAGCAGACCCTCGAGGCTGACAAGGTCATGCAGGCGATCGGCTTCGCACCGCGCACCGACGGCTACGGCCTTCAGAACACCGGGGTCGCCGTCAGCGAGCGCGGCGCCATCGTCATCGACGACTACATGCGCACCAATGTCGACAGCATCCTCGCCATCGGCGACGTGACCGGCAAGCTGATGCTGGCCCACGTGGCCGAGGCCATGGGCATCGTCGCAGCCGAGACGATCGCCGGCGTCGAGACGATGCCGATCGACTACACCATGGCCCCGCGGGCGACGTACTGCCAGCCGCAGATCGCCAGCTTCGGCTACACCGAGAAGCAGGCGCGCGAGCTGGGCCGAGAGATCAAGGTCGTCAAGTTCCCGTTCATGGCCAACGGCAAGGCGCACGGGCTCGGCGACACCGGTGGCTTCGTCAAGCTGATCGCCGACGCCGAGCACAACGAGCTGATCGGTGGTCACTTGATCGGGCCCGACGTCACCGAACTGCTGCCCGAGCTGACGCTGGCGGCGATGTGGGATCTCACCGCCGACGAGGTGGCACGCAACATCCACGCCCACCCCACCCTCAGCGAGGCGTTGAAGGAAGCCGTGCACGGTCTCGCCGGGCACATGATCAACTTCTAGGTCGGCTCCCAACCCGCGGTGACCAGGGCGTGCATCAGCGCCGGAGCCTGCCGCCAATCCGGGACTTAGAGGTGGCTCACCTGCGGGTGGGTGCCGTTGACCGTGGCCTCACCAGTGCTCTCATCACGGGTTGCGACCTTGCTTCCTGCCTCGTCGGCGTCGATGTCGTCGACGTCGCCGCTGTTGCGGGTCACCGCTGACACTGCTGCGGCGGCCGCATGCTTGGCCGCGTCGCCGACCTTCTCTGCCACGACCGGCGCCGCATCGCGGGCTCGATCCTGTGCCTGATTGGCTGCGCGCTGCACCTTCGGATTCGTCCAGAGGCGTTGGGCCTGATAGGCGATCTGCTCGTATCGCTCACGGCCGGCCCGCGCTCCAAGCACGTATCCCACCGCACCAGCGGCCAGCATCCCCAGCTTGCTCATCGCGCCTCCTCGACGTCGTCGATGACGGTCTAGTTCCCAGGCGCAGGCGGTCGAAACGTCGCAATGGCGGAAAGCCCCATGCGTCAGCGCAGCGCGTCGGCCGCTGCCGCGATGAGCATCGCCGTCGAGGTCGCGCCCGGATCTTGATGGCCGACACTGCGCTCGCCGAGATACGACGCGCGGCCCTTCTTCGCCAGCATACCGACGGTCGAGTCGCGCCCGGCCGCGGCGGCGGTCGAGGCCGCCTCGAGGGCCTCCCCCAGCGCCAGGTCATCGCCCAGTGCCTGCTCGAACGCGTCGCATGCAGGCGCGAGCGCGTCATACATCGTCTTGTCGCCGGCCGTCGCGTGGCCGCGTGCCACGATGCCGTCCAGCCCGGCACGCAGGCCCGAGGCAAGCTGGGCCGGGTCGACCCGGTCGTCGAGCCCGACGGCCCCCGACAACCGCAGGAACAGCGTGCCGAGCAAGGGTCCGCTCGCGCCGCCGACGGTGCTGACGAGGGTCATCCCCGTCGTCTTGAAGAGCGCCGCGGGGGTCGCCGGCGGCTGTTCGTCGAGGACGGCGATCACCTTCGTCATGCCGCGGTGCAGATTCGACCCGTGGTCCGCGTCGCCGATCTCGGAGTCGAGCCGGGTGAGGAGGTCGCGGTTGGCCGCGACCTCCTCGGCGAAGGTGTCGAGCCATCCGCGCAGCGCTGCGACGTCGACCGTCGCCTCCTGCTGGTCGGTCGGCTGCATCCGGCTCAGAGCCCCCACCGCAGCGCCGGCGTCTTGACGGGCGCATCCCAGAGGCGGAGCAGCTCGTCGTCCACGTTCAGCAGCGTGATCGAGCAGCCCGCCATGTCGAGGCTCGTGATATACGACCCGACGAGCGAGCGCGCCACCGTGACCCCGGCCTTCGACAAGATCGCGGTGACCTCGCTGTACATCAGGTAGAGCTCGATCAGCGGCGTTCCGCCCATCCCGTTCACGAACGCGATCACGCCGTCGCCACCCGCGTAGTCGAGGTCGCCCAGGATCGGCTGCAACAGCATGTCGGCGACATCGGCCGCGGGCGCCACGGGGACCCGCTTCCGTCCGGGCTCTCCGTGGATGCCGATGCCGACCTCCATCTCGTCGGCAGGAAGGTC
>DATIOH010000144.1:0-13223 GCA_035473375.1 Nocardioidaceae bacterium
GCGGTCACCGGCCCGATCCAACCTCCGTAGCGCGCAATGCACGATCATCGGCATTGCTTGCGTTGGCTTAGACACGCTATGGGTTACCCAGTGAGAGTCGGTGATGCCACGCTGGCCGACATCGAGGCGTACGTGTATGTATGACCACCGACTCGCTCGACCTTCGCCTCGCGCCCGCAGCCCTGGCGGCCTGGCTCGCCGCGGCAGTCGCGATCGGCTGGGAACTCTCGACGGGCTTGCTCGTCAGTGCCGTCCTCCTCGGAGCCGGAATCGTCGCGGCGCGGGCGAGTCGCCGGGTCCCGTCTGGGTTGATCGCGATCTTTCTCGCCGGCGCCGGCGCGGCGGCGGTTGCGTCATTGCGCGTCGGTGCGGTCGCCGTCGGGCCGGTGTCAGACCTAGCGGCCGCCCAGGCTCAGGTCTCGGTAGTCGCCCGCGTTGACGCAGACCCGGTCTCACGCTCGGGCTCCTTCGCGCCGATCGCGATCGTTCGGGTGACCGTCGAGCAGGTGACTGGGCGGGGAGCCACGACGGACGTCGCGAGTCCCGTCGTCGTCATAGGTGACTCGTCGTGGTCGGCGGTTCGGCTCGGGCAGACGATCCAGGCGTCTGGGCGGCTTGGCGTCGGTACGACAGCGGACGTCGCGGCCGTGCTGTACGGCGATCCCGGTCCCGTCGTCGTCGCCCAGCCGTCGTGGCTGTGGCAGGGAGCCGGCGTGGTCCGGCAGGGCGTGCGCGAGGCGGTGTCGAGGGCTCCGCCGCCCGAACGCGCGCTCGTGCCCGCCCTGGTAGACGGCGAGGAGTCCGCGGAATTGCAGGCTGTCGCCGACGACTTCCAGACGTCGGGCCTCACGCACCTGCTGGCCGTCAGCGGCTCGAACCTCACGCTGGTGCTGTCATTCACGCTGCTGGTGGCGCGGCTCGCCGGCGTGCGGGCGCACGGGCTGACGGTCGTGGCGATAGTCGCGGTGGTGTTCTTCGTGCTGTTGGCGCGGCCGGAGCCGAGTGTGTTGCGCGCCGCGGCCATGGGCGTCGTCGGCATCGCGGGGCTGTCGGCGGGAGGTCGCAGGCGGGGGAGTCGGTCGCTCTGCCTCGCCGTGCTGGTGCTCGTTCTGGTCGACCCATGGCTCGCGCGCTCGCCCGGGTTCGTCCTGTCGACGCTCGCCACGGCCGGCATCATCGTGTTCGGGCGGCCCTGGCGCGATGCCCTGGCGCGATGGCTGCCGTCCTGGCTCGCCGAGGCGGTGGCGGTGCCGCTGGCCGCGCAAGTCACCTGCACTCCGGCGATTGCGGCGTTGTCCGGCCGCGTCAGCCTGGTCGCGATCGCTGCGAATGTTGCGGCAGCTCCAGCCGTCGGCCCCGCGACCGTTCTCGGCCTCGTCGGCGGACTGATTGCGTTGATCAACGCTGGTGCGAGCCATCTCGTCGGCGTGGTCGCGACAGGGCCCGCATGGTGGATTCTGTGGGTCGCCCACACGGCCGCCGACGCACGCGGCGCCTCAGTCGGCTGGCCGGCGACCGCCGTGGGGGTCGCCACGCTGACCGCGCTCTGCATTGCCTCCGCAGCCGGGATGCGGGCCCTGCTCGCTCGGCGGTCGGTCTGCCTGGCCGCCGCAGTGGTGACGTTGCTCGGCGTCGTCCAGCCCTGGGGCCGACTCGGCTGGCCGCCGCGCGACTGGCTGGTCGCGATGTGCGATGTCGGTCAGGGCGACGCGTTGGCGCTGCAGGTGGCCGAGGGCGCCGCAGTCGTCGTCGACGCCGGGCCTGACCCACGCCTGGTCGACCGATGCCTCGACGACCTCGGTGTGAGCCGGGTGCCGCTGGTCGTCCTCACGCACTTCCACGCCGACCATGTCGCCGGACTGCCGGGTGTGCTCGAGGGGCGCCGGGTCGACGAGATCGAGGTGTCGCCCCTGGGCGAGCCAACCGACGGCGCTGCCGAGGTGCGTCGCTGGGCAGCGGCTGCGCGGATCCCCGTCGTGGCGGCCGCGGCGGGCGAGTCGTGGTGTGTCGGCGACATCTGCTCGACCACCCTCGGGCCGACCGACGCGACACTGCGACCGTCCGGCGATCCGGCCGACCCCGACGGTTCGGTTCCCAACAACGCGAGCATCGTGCTGCGGGTCGAGACGCACGGTTTCACCTTGTTGCTGACGGGCGACGCAGAGCCCGAGGAGCAAGCGGCGATCCTGGGCGCCGGCGAAGACCTCGAGGCCGACGTCGTCAAGGTCGCCCACCACGGCTCCGGCAGTCAAGATCCCGACGTGTACGCCGAGACGGGGGCGGCAGTCGCATTGGTCTCCGTCGGAGCCGACAACGACTACGGACATCCTGCGCCCGAGACGGTCGACCTGATGGAGTCGCTCGGCATGCGGGTCTATCGCACGGATCTCGACGGCACGGTCGTCGTCGCCGAGCGGGCCGGCCGGCTCGTCGTTGTCTCCGACGGCTGACATGCTGTCCTCACCATGGCCCGCATCACCGCTGCCGACGTGCTCGGAGCCACGACCCTGATCGTCGGCCCCAACGAGTTCCTCGCCGAGCGCACCCTCGACGACGTCCGGCGCGTCGTTCGCAAAGAGGATGCCGACGCCGACGTGTCCGAGCTGACCGGCGCCGATCTCGGCCCAGGTGCGCTTGCAGAGATCACCAGCCCGTCGCTCTTCGCGTCGCTGCGCTGCGTGATCGTCCGCGACGTCGAGGCTGTTCCGGTCGAGGGCCTCGACCAGCTCGAGGCCTATGCCTCCGCTCCGGCGCCAGACGTCGCCCTTGCGCTCCACCACAGTGGCGGCGTGCGGGGAAAGGCTGTGCTCGAGCGGGTGCGGAAGACCGGCACGCGCGAGATCGCCGCTCAGGCGCTCAAGCGCAAGGAGCTGCCCGGCTGGGTCGTCTCTGAGTTCCGCCGGCACAAGGCGACGATCTCCGAGGCGGGTGCTGCGACTCTCGTCGAGGCAATCGGCGAGGACATGCGGGCCCTCGCGGGGGCGGCCGACCAGCTGTCGGCCGATGCCGCCGACGGGCAGGGAAGCGACGCCCTGGTGCGCACCTATTTCGCGGGCCGAGCCGAGGTCAAGGGGTTCGCCGTCGCTGATGCGGCGATCGAGGGAAAGGCGTCAGACGCGCTCGAGCAGCTGCGCTGGGCATTTGCGTCCGGCGTCGACCCGGTGCTGATCACCAGCGCGGTCGCCAGCGGGCTGCGCGGGCTTGCCCGCTACATGAGCGCGCCGCGCGGGCTTCGCGAAGGCGACCTGGCCCGCGAAGTCGGCGCCCCGCCGTGGAAGCTGCGCTGGTTCGCCGGCCAGTCGCGGGCGTGGAGCCAGAAGGGTGTCGCGATCGCGATTCAGGCCGCCGCGCAGGCCGATGCCGACGTCAAGGGTGCCGCCGGCGATCGGCTCTGGCCCTGCGAACGGCTGATCATCTCGGTCATCCGCGCTCGCGCCGTCCACTAGCGTCCCTACCAGCGATCGACCAGAGCCCAGCGAGCGGCGCGGACAGGCAGGCTCGGACAGGCAGGCTCGGACAGGCAGGCTCGGAAGAGCAACGACGGGCCGACCCCAAGGGTCAGCCCGTCGACATGTACAGGATCGGCTTAGAGCGATGCGGCTCGCTTCTGGATCGCCGACTTCTTGTTCGCCGCCTGGTTCTTGTGGATCACACCGGCGGAGGCGGCCTGGTCGAGCTTGCGCGTCGCGGTGCGAGCAAGCTCAGGCGCGCCCTTGTCGCCTGCGTCGGCGGCCTCGCGGAAGCGCCGGATCGACGTCTTGAGCGCGGACTTCACGGACTTGTTGCGCTCCTGCCGACGCTCGTTCTGCTTGATGCGCTTGATCTGCGACTTGATGTTGGCCACGGGGCAGTGCCTCTTAAGACTTGGGTTTGACGGAAGATTGCCGTGCGCGCGATCGGGCGCACACGCGACCTAAAAGATTACCAGCGGGCCGCGAAGGGGGCCAAATCGACCGACGTCGCTCACGTCAGCCCGCGGATGCGAGGATGCGGGCATGACGACGAGCCGGCAGGCGGTCGAAGCGGCGCTCGCGAGAATCTCCGAGGTCGACGGCGACCTGCGAGCGGTCTGCACGCCGAACGATGCGGCGCTCGACACGGCCGACGCGCTCGACCGTGAAGCTGCCGACGGCAGGTCCCGCGGCCCGTTGCACGGACAGCCGATCGTGCTCAAGGACAACATCGACACCTCCGACCTGCTCACGACGGCCGGCTCGCTGGCGCTGGCCGATCGGCCGCCGCCACACGACGCGCCGGTGGTCGAGCGGATCCGAGCGGCCGGGATGGTCGTCGTCGGCAAGGCAAACCTCTCGGAGTGGGCGAATATCCGCGACGCGGCCTCGACGTCGGGCTGGAGCGCCTACGGCGGACTCACCCGCAATCCGTACGGCCTCAACAGGTCTGCCGGCGGCTCGAGCGCCGGCAGCGGGTCGGCGGTCGCCGGTCGACTGGTGCCGTTCGCCGTCGGCACTGAGACCGACGGTTCCATCACCTGTCCGGCGGCGTTCAACGGCTGCGTCGGGATCAAGCCGACCGTCGGGCTCATTCCGGCCGAGGGGATCGTTCCCATCTCGCACTCGCAGGACACCGCCGGTCCGATGGCGCTGACGGTGCACGAGGCAGCTCAGCTGCTGGACGTCATGTCGGCGACAGACGACTTTGCGTCGCATGCGCAGGACGGGCGGCTGACAGGCAAGCGAGTCGGCGTGCCCCGCGCGATGTACTGGGGCTACAGCGCAGCCGCCGACGCCGCCGCCGAGCGAGCGGTCGCGCTGCTAGCCGCCGAGGGAGCCGAGATCGTCGACGGCACAGACCTCGAGGCGATGGCCGGCTTCGACGACGAACACGAGCTGATCGTCTTGTTGTCCGAACTGCGCGCGGGCCTGGCTGCCTATCTGCCCACCCGAGGCGGCGACGGGCCGCAGACGCTGCAAGACGTCGTCGACTTCAATCGCGCCAACGACGACCGCGAGCTCGCTCACTTCGGGCAGGGCTTCTTCGAGATGGCCCTCACGATGCCGGAAGTTGGTAGCCCCGACTACGAGGCCGCGCGCGCGGCATGCCTGGCGAAGGGACGCGACGAGGGCATCGACCGAGTCCTCCGCGAGCACGAGCTCGATGCGCTGCTCACCCCGGCGTACGCGCCCGCGATCCCGATCGACCTGGTCAACCCCGAGCATCACTGGGGCAGCTGCACCCAGCCGGCCGCGATGGCGGGATATCCGCTGGTCACCGTCCCGTCTGACCTCGCCGGCGGTCTGCCCGTGGCGGTGACGTTTTGGGGGACTGCCGGGAGCGAGGCCACCCTGATCGAGATCGCCCACGGCTATGAGTCAGCACGCGACCGCAAGCAAGGCCCGCTGCCTGCGCCCACGCTCCCGGCGTTCGTCTAGCTCCCGGGTGTGTCGACTCTCTTGTCGAGCGGCGGCTCAACGACGTATCGACGTATCTGACCGCTCTCCGAGGGCCACTGGGCAATCAACCTCGCCGTTTCAGCACGCGGCGAACAGACGTTAACAAGAGCATGATCGCCAGGCCGATGACGATCACCCACAGGAACTGAGCCCACCAGACGTGGCTGATCTCGTCGGAGACGCCGACGGCGACGAAGATCGCGACGGCCAGGAAGATCAGTTCTGTACGGTCGCGCTCCGGCTTCACCACCCCTCTGTCCATCCTCGGCACGCTACTACGGGTGGGCGGCGCCAGAGGAGTGAGTAGTGCTACACGCGCCCTGCTGAGCAGGCGTTTGTTGGGGTTGACCACCTCGGACTCGCGGCCAGTTGCAGCGACCGTCGTCGACCCCTTTTCAAACTGCCGAGTCGATCTAGAGGCCGAGGCGCCGACGGGCTCCGGCGAGGCACCGAGCTGCCACGTCGCGGCGGAACTCCGGTAGCCGCGGCAGTCCCGGCGGGGCCGGCTGAGTCGCCATCATCGCGAGCCGGCCGCCGAAACCGGTCAGGAACGCCGTGACTGCGTGCTCCTCATCGGTGTCGAGGTCGAGGGTGCCAACGACCTCGTCGAACACGGTTTGGTCGGCCCAGTCGAGGCCGAAAACGAGCGTGTCGATCCAGCGCGGCCCGATCCGGCTCTGCCCCCAGTCGACGATGACCGGCTGCCGACTGCGTGGGCGAATGAGCAGGTTGTCGTAGCGAACGTCGAAGTTGCAGAAGGTGTCCTCGACGAAGAGGGCGATGCCCGCCGCCGTGAATGCGCGCAGTTCGTCTCGTCGATCGCGATACCAGCCCGGAAGCGACGCGAGGTCCTCCGCAGACGGGTTGTCGAGCGCTGAAAGCCAGAGAGTCGAGGCGAGCTCGGCGATCGTCGGCTGGCGAGAGGGATCGGGTGTTCCCAACAGCTCGCGAGTCTGCTCCTGAACCACCGCGAGCACACGTGCTTGGTCGGCTGGATCGTCGAGGTCTGGGTGGCCTCCGTCGATGTCCTCGAGCATGATGGCGACCCACTCGCCATCGTCGTAGGTGGCGAGAAGGTCGGCGCGATAAGACACCGACGCGAGCGTCATCAGCACGCGACACTCGTGGCGAAAGTGCGATGCGGTGTCGGGGTTGATGTCCGGGCCGACGGCCTTGACGAATGCCCGCTCGCCGTCGGCGGTCTGCACCGTGGCCGCCGCCGCCGGCGACATTCCGCCGACTCGAGGCGTGACGTCCGTGACCTCGCCGCCGAGCTCGCCCTCAACCCACCCACGGATTTCCGCCGGCACCTCGCCGTACGGGATCCGGACGCCGGCGGGCCGCCCTCGCCACTCCATCAGCGCACGGCCAGCCGGGCTGCGAGCCACGTGCGAGTCGTGTCGAGGTACCAGCGCTGGTGATCGCGCAAGTGCGGCGAGCCATGGGGGGCGGGCTCGTCGGCGGCGGTCGCCCAGAACGTCCAGAGCACTGCCAGCAGCGAGTCGATCGCGGTCGGGTCGACCTCGCGGGTGAGCGGGTGCGCTGAGAGGAGAGCGTCGCAGTCGTGTCCGTCGCCCGCCGCCGAGAGCACGAGGCAGACAAGGTCGACCCACTCCGCGCCGACAACCGGCCAGTTCCAGTCGACGAACCACACGCCGTCGGTCGGGTCGATCAGCACGTTGTCCTCACGGAGGTCCATGTGCACGACGGAGTCGCCGCCGATCGCGCCCGCGAGCGCGTCTGCGCAGAGCGTCGCGACGGTGTCTAGCCAGTCACCGTCGGGCTCCGTCAGCGACGCTTGTTCGATTCGCTCGGCGGCCTTCCCGGCCAAATGCTCTTCGATCGGCTCGAGCTCGAGTTCAGCGGGAGCGGGAGTGAGCAGCGGCGCGACCTCGACGAGCTTGTCGAGGACGAGCCGGAGCTGGTCGCCGCGCCAAGGACGACGCGGCGGCTGCCCTTCGACGTACACGAACGCCGAGACAGCCCACTGCTCGCCGTCGACCTCGCGGTCGTCATGCCAGAGGACAGGTGGGGCACCGATGCCGTCGGGGAGCAGGGCGAGCTTGCGGACCTCGTCGCGATACGCGTCCGACAGGGCCCAACCGTGGATGCGGTCGTCGGCCGAGGACGCAGCTTTGACGAAGACGGACGACCCGTCGTCGAGCACGAGGCGGGACGCAAAGCCCGGGGTGAAGCCGGTGCCGGCCGAGTGCGCCGACACCACTGTGCCGCCGACCCGCCGCTCGACGAGTGCCCTGACGCCCGACGGCAAGTCAGACCACAGCGGCCGCCGGGCTGTCGCACGCACAGGAACCACGACACCGCCCGTCGTCACGACGTTGTCGTGCTCCCACCCGCCCATGCGCACCGATTGTCCGGCTTCGACGACCTGCTCGCCAACGGTTTCCTTCAGGCATGACCGGTTGGCATGGCGTGGGATACTCGACGATGCCCTGGCTGTCGCCATAGCGCAGCCGGCCCCACCCGCCCCAGCAGCCCCCACCGAGAGACGTTCGTGCCCGACACCCGATCCGCCGCGCCACAGCCAGGCAGCACCGACCCGGCTGTGCTGCGCAATTTCTGCATCATCGCGCACATCGACCACGGCAAGTCGACGCTGGCAGACCGGATGCTGCAGCTCACTGGGGTCGTCGACGAGCGCAGCATGCGGGCCCAGTACCTCGATCGCATGGACATCGAGCGCGAGCGTGGCATCACGATCAAAAGCCAGGCGGTGCGCATGCCGTGGACGGCCCGCACAGGCACATCCGAGGGCACGACGTACGTCCTCAACATGATCGATACCCCCGGACACGTCGACTTCACCTACGAGGTGAGCCGGTCGCTCGAGGCATGCGAGGGAGCGGTCCTGCTCGTAGACGCGGCGCAGGGAATCGAGGCGCAGACGCTCGCCAACCTCTACCTCGCCCTCGAGGCAGGCCTCGACGTCATCCCCGTCCTCAACAAGATCGACCTCCCCAGCGCCCAGCCCGACAAGTACGCAGCGGAGTTGGCGCACGTCATCGGATGCGACCCCGACGACGTCCTCAGGGTCTCGGCCAAGACCGGCGAGGGTGTC
The DNA here is from genome assembly GCA_035473375.1 of Nocardioidaceae bacterium. Lineage (GTDB taxonomy): Bacteria > Actinomycetota > Actinomycetes > Propionibacteriales > Nocardioidaceae > DATIOH01. The sequence goes on from DATIOH010000144.1 coordinate 8,494, forward strand.
GAGGTGCTCCTCGACAAGATCGTCGCGACCGTGCCCCGGCCGCAGGGCGTGGCCGACGCCCCGGCGCGCGCGCTGATCTTCGACTCCGTCTACGACACCTACCGAGGCGTCATCACCTACGTCCGTGTTATCGACGGCAAGCTCAGCCACCGCGACCGGATCAAGATGATGTCGACCGGCGCCGTGCACGAGATGCTCGAGGTCGGGGTCATCTCGCCCGAGCCGCTGAAGGCGACCGAGATCGGCGTCGGCGAGGTCGGCTACCTGATGACCGGCGTCAAGGAGGTCCGGCAGTCGCGGGTCGGTGACACGGTCACGACGTTGGTCGGCGGTGCCACAGAGGCGCTCGGCGGCTACCGCCACCCCAACCCGATGGTCTACGCCGGGCTCTACCCGATCGACGGCGACGACTACCCGACGCTGCGCGACGCTCTCGACAAGCTGCAGCTCAACGACGCGGCACTGATGTACGAGCCCGAGACCTCCGGGGCACTCGGCTTCGGCTTCCGCTGCGGCTTTCTCGGCCTGCTGCACATGGAGATCGTGCGCGAGCGCCTCGAGCGCGAGTTCGACCTCGATCTCATCTCCACGGCGCCCAACGTCGTCTACCGGGTTGTGATGGAGGACGGCTCCGAGGTCACCGTTACCAATCCGAGCGAGTTCCCCGGCGGCGGCAAGATCGCAGAGGTGTTCGAGCCGGTGGTGCGGGCGACCATCCTCAGCCCGAGCGAGTACATCGGCACGATCATGGACCTTTGCCAGACGCGCCGCGGCTCGCTCCAAGGCATGGAGTATCTGTCTGAAGACCGCGTCGAGATGCGCTACACGATCCCGCTCGCCGAGATCGTGTTCGACTTCTTCGACGCGCTGAAATCGCGCACTCGTGGCTACGCGTCGCTCGACTACGAGCCGGTCGGCGAGGAGCCGGCCGACCTAGTGAAGGTCGACGTCTTGCTGCACGGCGACCCCGTCGACGCCTTCTCCGCGATCGTGCACCGCGACGCCGCGTACGAGTACGGCGTCAAGCTCGCCCTGAAGCTCAAGCAGCTCATCCCGCGCCAGCAGTTCGAGGTGCCGATCCAGGCAGCGATCGGGGCGCGGATCATCGCTCGCGAGACCATCCGAGCCCTGCGCAAAGACGTCCTCGCCAAGTGCTACGGCGGCGACATCACCCGCAAGCGCAAACTGCTCGAGAAGCAGAAGGAAGGCAAGAAGCGGATGAAGATGGTCGGGCGCGTCGAGGTGCCGCAGGAGGCGTTCATCGCCGCCCTCAACACCTCCGAGCCCACCGAGAAGGCGAAGAAGTAGAGCCGTGTCGAGCCGCGAGGCCGGCGGTGTCCGCCAGGGCTCGCCGCTGATCCCCTTCGAGATTCCACCGGACCTGGCCGCGCCTCGTCCGGGAGAGCCGGGCTGGCTCGCATGGATCGAGGCGCTGCCGCGTCTGGTTCGCGACGTCGTCGACGAGTGGGAGCTGACCTATGACGGCGAGCCCATGCACGGTTACTGCGCGCTTGTGGTCCCGGTGCTGATGGCCGACGGGCGCTCCGCGGTTGCGAAGTTCTCCTGGCCGCACGACGAGGAGGAGCACGAGTATCTGCTGATGCAGGCTCTGCATGGCAACGGGGCGGCGCTGCTCTACCGCGCCGACCCCGCTCGCCAGGTGATGCTGCTCGAGCGGCTGCACTCGCGCGACCTGCGGTCGGTAGCCGACGACGTCGAGGCCTGCGAGATCACGGCATCGTTCTATGAGCGCATCCACATCGCTGCGATGCCGCAGCTTCGGACCTTGACGACCTACATTGCTCGTTGGACCGACGACTTGCGCAGGCTTCCGCGCGATGCCCCGATCCCGCGGCGGCTGGTCGAGCAGGCGATCTCGCTCGGCGACGACTTCGTCGCCGACCCGGCCAGCGTCGGTGTCGCGATTCACGGCGACCTGCACTTCGAGAACGTGCTGGCGGCTGACCGCGAGCCCTGGCTCGTCATCGACCCCAAGCCGATGTCCGGCGACCCCCATTACGAAGTCTCTCCACTGCTGTGGAACCGTTGGGACGAGATCGTCGAGAGCGGCGACGTGCGCCGCGCCGTCAGGCGCAGGTTCCACGCCGTCGTCGACGTCGCGGGCCTCGACGAAGGTCGGGCGCGCGACTGGGTTGTGATCCGCGAGGTTCACAACGCAATGTGGACGCTCCACGACGCCGACGGCGATCTCAGCGACGGGGACCGAGAATGGATCACGGCGGCGGTCGCGATCGCGAAGGCGGTACGGGACTGATGGACTTCCAGTACGAGTTCAATGCGACTGTGCGGGTCGCCGACGGCGGCGATCCCCGCGCGATCGGGGGCGCGGTCACGACCGCACTCTGCGGACACTGGGAGCACGACGGTCCATGCCGGTGGCCACACCACACGGCGACCATCCCGATCGGATCGGGTCGCCGTGCCGTCACGACCCGCTTCGACTGCTCTGAGAGCGAAGAGGCCGAGGTTCGAGCACAGATCGCGGCGGCTCTAGCGGCTGGTTCTCTCAAGGGGCCCGACGGTCGCGCGACCGCATGGAGTGTCGTCGACTGACGCCGACGTCGGCGAGATCACACGAGGCAAACGCCCTGCTTATGCGGGGAATTCGGTCACGACCTGCCATACTCGTCTTGACGGCCCGCACAGTTCTGCCTCGGGCCACTCGTGTCGAACCCCCATCGCGCCGCGGAGGCTGATTCAGCCCGCGCCGGGCAGGACGACCTTTCTACGTACGGAGACTTCATGGCGGCCCGCCGCCCTCACACGCATGCCTCAGGCACTCACACCACGTCAAACACCACCTCATTCACCGGCTCCAGCCAGGCGACGTTCGCCGAGCTTGGAGTCCCTTCACGACTCGTGACCGCGCTCGATCGCGCCGGAATCACCACACCCTTCCCGATCCAGGCGGCGACTCTGCCTGACTCGCTCGCCGGACGCGACGTGCTCGGCCGCGGCCGTACCGGCTCCGGCAAGACGTACGCATTCGTCCTGCCGGTCCTGGCCCGACTCGCCCAAAGCGACACGCAGCGCAAGCCCAACCGGCCCCGCGCCCTCATCCTCGCGCCGACGCGCGAGCTGGCGACGCAGATCAACGCCTCGCTGGCGCCCCTTGCCGCGGCTCTGGGCCTGCGGAGCGCCACCGTGTTCGGCGGCGTTCCTGCGAAGGCGCAGATTTCGAAGCTCAGGGCCGGAGTCGACGTCGTCATCGCCTGCCCGGGCCGGCTCGTCGACCACCTGCAGACGGGCAACGTCAAACTCGACGCGATCGAGATCACGGTGCTCGACGAGGCCGACCACATGGCCGACCTCGGATTCCTGCCTGACGTTCGCCGACTGCTCGATGCCACGCCCGGCACCGGTCAGCGGATGCTGTTCTCAGCCACGCTCGACTCGGGCGTCGACGTCCTCGTCCGGCGCTACCTGTCCAACCCGGTCACCCACAGTGTCGACTCGGCTCAGTCGCCGGTCACCGCGATGGACCACCACCTGCTTCACATCGACCACGCGGCCCGGATCCCGGTGCTCGTCGACCTCGCCTCCGCGCCTGGTCGCACCCTCGTCTTCACCCGGACGAAGCACGGCGCGGCGCAGCTGGCGCGCAAGCTCACTGCGGCCGGCGTGCCGTCCGTCGACCTGCACGGAAACCTCTCGCAGGGCGTTCGCACCCGAAACCTCAAGGCGTTCTCCGACGGGAGCGCGACGACCATGGTCGCGACCGACATCGCCGCACGCGGCATCCATGTCGACGACATCGGCCTGGTCGTCCACGCCGACCCGCCGGTCGAGCACAAGGCGTACCTGCACCGATCGGGGCGCACGGCGCGCGCCGGCGCGGCGGGCACCGTGGTCACACTGATGACCGACCGTCAGGTCTCCGACGTCCGGGCGCTCACGCGCAAGGCCGGCATCAAGGCGACGGTTACGCGGGCAGCAGCCGGGCATCCGGTCCTCGAGGCGATCGCTCCCGGTGAGCGACACCTCGTGCATCACGCAGTGGCGCTGACCGCGGTCGACGACGCGCCACGAGGCCGTCGGGGTCGGACTGGTCAGGGGCGCAGCGCTTCGGCGCAGAGTCGCAACCGCTCGAGGGTCGGCAAGGACACCACGCCACGCCGTGGCGGCTCGTCGGGCCACGGCAAGCCGGCCCGCAGCGGCTCTCGGCCAGAATCGTCCGGCGCGGCTGCTTTCTCGGGAGGCGCTCGCAGGCGCCGCGGGCGCTGACGCGAGACACTCGCACGCTCACCGGCGGGCCGCGCGATATGTGAATGCGCGGCGCCGCTGGTGTTTGCGAGGATGAACCCATGCCCGCCCGCGTTCACTCCATCAACGTCGGCACCCCCGTCGACGCGGAGTGGGCCGGAAGCCTTCGTCGTACGGCGATCGCGAAGACGCAGGTCACCGGTCCAATCGACGTCGGGTGGCTCGGGCTCGCCGGCGACGAGATCGCCGACACCGAGCACCACGGCGGCATCTACCAGGCGGTCTACGCGTTCGCACGCGAAGACCTCGACATCTGGTCGAGTCGGCTCGAACGACGGCTTCCGGACGGCATGTTCGGCGAGAACGTCACCACTGAGGGCATCGACGTCAACGACGCGCTGATCGGCGAGCAGTGGCGGATGGGCACCACCGTCGTTCAGGTGGCATCGGTCCGCATTCCCTGTGTGGTGTTCCAGAACTACCTGCGCGAGCACGGCTACGGCAGC
>DATIOH010000145.1:0-8864 GCA_035473375.1 Nocardioidaceae bacterium
GCACGATGCCGATATTCGTCAGGGCGGGCTCGGTCAGGATCGCCGCGACGTCGCCATGAGCGAGCGCGCGCTCGACCGCGGCGAGGTCGTTCCACTGCACCGCCCTGGTGGTCAGCTCGATCGGTGCCGGGGGGCCGACCAGACCCGGCCGCGGAAGGGTCTCGTCATTGGGCCCGACGATCGCGAAGGTCTCGTCGACTGAGCCGTGATAGCAGTAGCTGAAGCAGAGGATCTTCGGCCGTCCTGTGACGAGACGCGCGATGCGCAAGGCCCACCGGTTCGCGTCGGTCGCCGACAGCGTGTACGACCAGACCGCCATCCCGAATCGGCGGGTCAGCTCGGCGCCTACCCACTCAGCGTCTTCGGTGGGCAGCATCGTGGTGATCCCACCCTGCTCGGTCATCCGGCGCGCGACCGCACGCGCCGTCGGCTCGGGTGAGTGCCCGGCCATCGCTCCCGTGTCGCCGAGCGCGAAGTCGACGTACTCGTGTCCGTCGATGTCGGTGATGCGATTGCCGTGCGCCTGATCGAGGTACAGCGGAAACCCACCGACCCACATGTTCATCCACGTCATCGGCACCTGGCCGAACAGATGCCGTGCGTCGTCGTAGAGCGCCTTGCTGCGCGGGTTGGCCTCGGCATAAGCCTGCTGCTCGGTCGCCAGCAAGTCGCGTAGCCGGCCCCGGTCGATCTCGCGTGCCATCGGATCAGCCCTTCTTGATCGCTTGCAGTGTGTACGTGTGCGGCAGCCGCCACGGCCGGTCGACGAGCTGATGCTCGCCGGCGCCGACGTCTCGCATCTGGCCTGGCAGAGCATCCCACGGGACGGTCTGGTGCTCGACCAGGCCGGTGATCTCCATGCCGGCGGCAAGCAGCGAGGTGACGATCTCGCCGATGCCGTGGTTCCACTCGTGGGTGACGTTGTGGTCGAACGTCGCGTCGGTCTGCACGTAGGTGCCGCCCTCGTCCCAGATCATCGGCTCGTCGAGCTCGAAGTAGGGAAACACGAGAGCGAGCGCGTCGTCGTCACGCGGGTCGTCGAGAGCCCATAGGACGGGGTGCCCCTCCCGGATGAACAGTCGTCCGCCGGGTCGGAGCAGGGCCGCGACGACTGCCGCCCATCGGTCGACCGACGGCAGCCAGCACAGTGCGCCGACCCCGGTGTAGACGAGGTCGAAGCCGCCCTCGCCGAGCACGGTCGGGGCGTCGTAGACGTCGGCCTCGTAGAACTCGATGTCGGTCGCGGTGGCACGGGTGATCTGCCGCGCCTGCGCGAGCGACTCCGACGAGAAGTCGAGGCCGGTCATGCGTGCGCCGAGGCGGGCGAGCGACACAGTGTCGGTGCCGATGTGGCATTGCAGATGGACGCCGCGCACGCCGGCGATATCGCCCAGCAGCTGACGGTCGAAGGCGACGACATGACTCAGGAAGGCAGGGTCGGCGACGAACTGCTGGACGGCATAGTCGGGAGACGCAGCGTGCGCGGACGCGCGATCGTTCCAGTTCGCTCGGTTGACGGACCGGTAGTCGTCCAAGACTTGCTCCTTGACCCAGAGGTGACCAGAAATGACCCAGGGTGGCCGCGGCGAATGAGGTAGTCGTGATGCGTTCGACTCCGGAGATCATGGCAGCCAGGCTTGGCTGTCGTCAGGCCTGATCAGCCGCGAACATGCTTGACTAGTACGACGGGGGAACACGTTGGGGCGTGCGTGAGCACGGAGTCGCGATCGAGAAGTCCCCCGAGGAGGCGTCGTGTCGACAGTTGACCAAGTCGACGCCTTCCAGCGCAAGCACAAAGCCCTCGGGTTCCCGCTCGGTGTGGTCTACAAGTTCTTTGACGACCAAGGCAACTACCTCGCGGCTCTGGTGACGTACTACGCCTTCATCGCGCTGCTGCCGGCGCTGCTGCTCGCCACGTCGATCTTGTCGTTCATCTTGCAGGGCAACCCCGAGCTGCAGGCGCAGATCCTGAACTCGGCCCTCGGCCAATACCCGATCGTCGACCAGATCGTCCGCGAGCAAAGTCCGCAGGGCAACGCGTGGGCGATCGTCATTGGCGTGCTCGGCTCCCTCTATGGCGCTCTGGGCGTTGCGCAGGCACTGCAGAACGCGATGAACGTGGCGTGGTCGGTGCCCCGCAACAAGCGGCCGAATCCCTTCATCGGCCGGTTGCGCAGCCTCGGCCTGCTGACCTTGGCCGGCCTCGGAATCCTCGCCACGACCTGGGTGTCGACGATCGGCAGCCGAGTCGACGCCCTCGACACCAATGTCGCGCCCTGGGCGCGGTTCGCCCTGATCTGCGCGACGGTGCTCGTCAACGCGTGCATCTTCACGCTGCTGTTCCGGATGGCGACCACACATGAGCACTCGCTTCGGCTCGCACTCCCCGGCGCGGTGACCACCGCACTGCTCTGGCAGGGCCTGCAGTACGTCGGAACGATCTATGTCACCGATGTCGTCGCGCACGCGTCGAGCGCCAACCGGCTGCTCGCCAGCTTCCTCGGCGTCATGGTCTATCTCTATATCGGCGCGGTCTGCGTCCTGCTCGGCGTCGAGGTCAACGTCGTCAAGGCGCATCATCTGTACCCACGGGCGCTCCTCACGCCGTTCACCGACAACGTCGACCTCACCGAGGCCGATCGGCGCGCGTACGCCGACTACGCCGCCGCGCAGCGAACCAAGGACTTTGCCCACGTCGACGTCAGTTTCGAGTTCGAGGGCCAGTTCCGGTCGGCCAAGCGCCGCGCGGCAGCGCAGCAGGCGCCCGAAGAGCGTGCCGCCCAGGAGCGTGCCGAGGCTAGAGGCGTCGACCCGACCGACGAGCTCGAGAAGATCCGGGAGCGCCGACGGGCGTCCGAGCCGCACGACCCCAATCCGACCGCCGTGGTCGATCGGACGGCCGACCAGCCGCACGACCACCACTGACGCGCTACCCTTTTCGGGTGACATCGAACCGTAGCCAGCAGTGGTGGTCGTCTTGACGGACGGCCCGTTCTAGCACGCACTCGCAACCACAGCCGTCCCGTCGAGGACGGCTTTCTTCTGTCCAGATGGGTGGACAGCGGGGGAGCGGTCGTCGCGGGACCGACCAGATGAGGACTCCCCGCGATGACCACCATCCTGTCCGGAATCACGCCGAGCGGCTCGCTCACGTTGGGCAACTACCTCGGCGCGCTGCGGCGCTTCGTCGACGCGCAGCGCCCGACCGCCGACGCTGCGCAGGCCGCGCGATACTACTTCGTCGCCGACCTGCATGCGTTGACGATCCCGCAGGATCCAGTCGAGTCGAGGCTGCTGACCCTCGAGACTGCCGCGCTGTTCTTCGCTGCGGGAGTCGATCTCGGGCAGTCCACGGTCTTCCTGCAGTCGCAGGTGCGCGCGCACGTCGAGCTCGCATACCTCCTCGAGTGCACGGCTTACGTAGGCGAGCTCAGCAGGATGATCCAGTTCAAGGAGAAGGGCGGCCGACCGAGAACCCGCGCGAGCCTGTTCAGCTATCCGTGCCTGATGGCCGCCGACATCTTGCTGTACGACGCCCAGCGGGTGCCCGTCGGCGGCGACCAAGACCAGCACGTCGAGCTTGCGCGTGACCTCGCGGTGCGGTTCAACCGCGAGTACGGCGAGACCTTCGTCGTGCCGAACCTGGCGAAGTCGGCGCTCGCGGCGCGCGTCTGCGACTTGCAGGATCCGACCCGCAAGATGAGCAAGTCCGCTCCGCGGGACGCGGCCGGCGTGATCCGGATGCTCGACGGCCCAGACCTGATCCGTCGCAAGATCGGCCGAGCCGTCACCGACTCAGAGTCCGACGTTCGCTACGACCCGGCCGCCAAGCCCGGCGTCTCGAACCTGCTCGACATCGTCGCGGTCATCACAGGTCAGCAGCCGGGGCACGTGGCCGTGCAGTTCACGACCTACGGCGACTTGAAGGCTGCATGCGTCGAGGCCGTGGTAGGCGTGCTCGCGCCGATTCAGGATCGACATGCAGAGCTGATGGCCGACCGTGCCGAGCTGGATCGACTGCTCTCCGTCGGCGCCGACCGCGCTCGCGCCCAGGCCGAGCCGGTAGTGGCACGGGCCCGCGACGCCATCGGGCTGGTGGGGCGTCCGTAGTCGTCGTTGAACCTGCGGGGACGCCCGGGGTCAGTCGAGGGCGCGGCCGACGGCGACGGCGCGGGTGTCGGGGGCGGCGATGCGGGCGGCATCCGCGGCGAGATCGTCGTCCTGCTCCTGCGACCGGCGCTCCGCCTCGACGCGGGCCGAGTAGGCCAGCACCTCGTTGGCGATCCGCTCTTCGTCCCATCCGAGGAGCGGCGCGACCAGGCGGGCGGCCGGCTCAGCCGACTCGACGCCGCGGTGCGGAGTCTCGATCGAGATGCGGGTGCGACGCGCCAGCAGGTCGTCGAGGTGCAGCGCAGCCTCATGGCTGGCGGCGTACGCGATCTCGACCCGCAGGTACTCCTCGGCCCCCTCGAGCGGCTCGAGCAGCGACTGGTCGTTGGCCGCGAGCGCGAAGAGCTCCTCCGACACCGATCCGTAGCGGTCGAGCAGCCGCTGCAGCCGCCAGACGGGAAGGCCGACCTTGTTCGCCAGCCGCTCGACCTGGTTGACCATCGCGTGGTAGCCCTCGGCGCCGATCAGCGGGATGTGCTCGGTCACGCTCGGCGCGATCCCCGGGCCGATGTCTTCGGCCGCGGCGTCGATCGCATCCTTTGCCATCACCCGGTACGTCGTGTACTTGCCGCCGGCGATCGAGATCAGGCCCGGCTGCGGGCGCGCGACGGCGTGCTCGCGCGACAGCTGCGAGGTCGACTCGCTCTCGCCGGAGAGAAGCGGTCGCAGCCCGGCGTAGACACCTTGGATGTCGTCATGCGTCAGCGGTGTCGAGAGCACTGAGTTGACGTGCTCGAGGATGTAGTCGATATCGGCGCGGCTCGCAGCGGGGTGCGAACGGTCGAGGGTCCAGTCGGTATCGGTCGTGCCGACGATCCAGTGCGTTCCCCACGGGATGACGAAGAGCACCGACTTCTCGGTCCGGAGGATGAGGCCGGTCTCGGAGTTGATCCGGTCGCGCGGGACCACGATGTGGACACCTTTGGATGCGCGTACGTGAAAACGCCCGCGTCCGCCGGCCAGTGTTTGGACGTCGTCGGTCCAGACGCCGGTCGCGTTGACGACCACCGATGCGCTGACCTCGACCACCGTGTCGGTCTCGACGTCGCGGACCGTCGCCCCCACGATCCGCTCGCCGGCGTGGGTCAGGCTGACGACCTCAGCGGAGTTGACGACGGTGGCGCCGTAGGTCGCGGCCGTACGGGCAACGGTCAGCGTGTGTCGCGCGTCGTCGGCCTGCGCGTCGTAGTACATGAGCGCGCCCGTGAGCGCATCGCGCCGCAGTGCGGGGACCATGCGGAGGGCGCCGCCGCGGGTGAAGTGGCGATGACGGGGGACCGATCGGCCGCCGCCCATCGAGTCGTACAGGGTCAGCCCGGCGGTGACGTACGGCCGCTCCCAGAACCGATGCCTCAACGGATAAAGGAAGGAGACGGGCTTGACCAGGTGCGGGGCGAGCCTGGTGAGCATCAGCTCGCGCTCGTGAAGCGCCTCGCGGACCAGGCCGAAGTTGAACTGCTCGAGGTAACGGAGGCCGCCGTGGAAGAGCTTCGACGACCGCGAGGATGTGCCGGACGCAAAGTCGCGGGCTTCGACGAGGGCGACCGACAGTCCGCGGGTCGCCGCGTCGAGCGCCGCGCCCGATCCGGTGACGCCGCCGCCGATGACGAGGACGTCGAACTTGCGGGATCCGAGCCTCTCCCACGAGTCAGCACGTTGGGTGACGTCGAGTGGTGGCGGTAACGGCATGGGCGGCGACCTCCGATGCGAGTCCGGTGAAGACCAAACTGTCATGCCCCGACGCGGTGCAGCGGGTTCGGAGCCGTTGACCCCACATTACGGCGCGCCTAGGGTCGAGGCGACAGCCATTGTCTAGCAAGCCGGGTTCATCTCGCCCGGCCGCTTGAGCCTGGGAGGGCGACCAGTGGATTTGAGTTTCGGAGACATCCTTCTAAGCGAAATTCTCGGCACCGCTGCACTGACGCTTCTCGGTTGTGGTGTCGTAGCCAACGCGATCCTCACGAAGAACAAGGGTTTCGGCGGCGGATTCCTGATGATCAACTTCGGTTGGGGATTCGCAGTGATGGTCGGCATCCTGCTGGCCGCGAAGTCGGGAGCGCACCTCAACCCGGCGGTGACGCTCGGCTTCCTCGCCGCCGGCAACCCCGGAGATCTATCGTTCAGCAACGTCGTCGCCTATCTGTGCGGCGAGTTCATCGGAGCGTTTATCGGCGCCGTCTTGTGTTGGGCGGCGTACAAGGACCACTTCGACGAAGAGGCTGACCCGGGCGCCAAGCTCGGTGTGTTCTCGACAGGACCGGCGATCCGCAACACGGCCAGCAACCTGATCACCGAGATCATCGGCACCTTCGTGCTGGTGTTCGGAATCCTTTCGCTGAGCCAGAAGGGGAACGCCGTGGCTGGCGGACTCGGCTTCCTGACGGTGTCGTTCATCGTCGTCGGAATCGGTGCCTCGCTCGGTGGCCCGACTGGCTATGCCATCAACCCAGCCCGTGACCTCGGCCCCCGCATCGCCCACTTCCTGCTCCCGATCAAGGGCAAGGGCGACAGCGACTGGGCGTACTCGTGGATCCCCGTCGCCGGCCCGATCATCGGCGGTGTCATCGGCGGCCTCTTGGCGAACTGGGTCAACTACGTCTGATATCGGAGGGAGCTAAGAGCTCATGGCGCAGTACGTAGCATCGATCGATCAAGGCACGACCAGCACCCGGTGCATGATCTTCGATCACTCAGGTTCCGTTGTGGCCGTCAGCCAGATGGAGCATGAGCAGATCTTCCCCCGCGCCGGCTGGGTAGAGCACAACGCAACGGAAATCTGGACCAACACGAAGGAAGTGCTGTCGGAGGCAGTCGGCAGGGCCAGCGCCACGCCGAGCGACATCGCCGCCGTCGGCATCACTAACCAGCGCGAGACGGCGCTGGTGTGGGACCGCACGACAGGCGAGCCCGTCTACAACGCCATCGTCTGGCAAGACACGCGTACGCAGAAGATCGTCGAGGAACTCGGCGCGAACGGCGGCGCTGACCGCTACAAGGCAAAGGTCGGCCTGCCGCTGGCGACGTACTTCTCGGGCCCGAAGGTGAAGTGGATCCTCGACAACGTCGACGGTGCGCGGGCCAAGGCCGAGGCCGGCGACCTGGTGTTCGGCAACATGGACACCTGGGTGCTCTGGAACCTCACCGGCGGAGTCGACGGCGGCAAGCACTGCACCGACGTCACCAACGCCAGCCGCACGATGCTGATGGACCTCTCGTCGCTGTCGTGGGACGAGGGCATCGCGAGCGACATGGGCATCCCGTTGTCGATGCTTCCCGAGATCAAGTCGTCGTCGCAGGAGTACGGCCCCGTCAAGGCCGGCGTGCTCGACGGCGTCCCGGTCGCGGGCATCCTCGGCGATCAGCAGGCCGCGACCTTCGGCCAGGCGTGCCTGGAGCCCGGGACGGCGAAGAACACCTATGGCACCGGCAACTTCATGCTCCTCAACACCGGCGAGGAGCAGGTGCCGAGCGAGAATGGCCTGCTGACGACGGTCTGCTACAAGATCGGCGACAACAAGCCGATCTACGCGCTTGAGGGCTCGATCGCCGTCACGGGGTCGCTGGTCCAGTGGATCCGCGACAACCTTGGCATCATCTCGTCGGCGCCCGAGATCGAAGACCTCGCCAAGACGGTCGAAGACAACGGAGGGGCGTACTTCGTGCCGGCCTTCTCGGGTCTGTTCGCGCCGTACTGGCGGGCGGACGCGCGCGGCGCGCTCGTCGGCCTGACCCGATACGTCAACAAGGGTCACCTTGCGCGGGCGGTCCTGGAATCAACCGCCTTCCAGACCCGCGAGGTCCTCGACGCGATGAACGCCGACTCCGGTGTTCCGCTCAAGGAGCTCAAGGTCGACGGCGGCATGGTCGTCAACGAGACGCTGATGCAGTTCCAGGCTGACATCCTCGATGTCGACGTCGTGCGGCCGAAGGTTGCGGAGACGACGGCTCTCGGGTCGGCGTACGCCGCCGGCCTCGCCGTCGGATTCTGGGAGACCGAGGACGACATCCGCACCAACTGGGGCGAAGACAAGCGCTGGTCGCCGAAGATGGACAGCGACGAGCGTGACCGTCAGTACCGCAATTGGAAGAAGGCCGTCACCAAGACCTTTGACTGGGTCGACGACGACGTGTCCTAGGCCAGGGGTCGGGAACCCCGGCCGGTTTGCCACTTCTAAATTGGTTCCAGTTTGGCTCGCCAAACTGGAACCAATTTAGGTATCCGACGAAAGGGAATTGCATGTCGCAGGTAGTTCAGGGGGTCATCGCCCGCGCCAAGGGTGCGCCGGTCGAGCTGGTGAACGTCGTGGTCCCCGACCCGGGGCCGGGCGAGGCCGTCGTCAAGATTCAGGCCTGCGGCGTCTGCCATACCGACCTGCACTATCGCGAGGGCGGCATCAACGACGACTTCCCCTTCCTGCTCGGTCACGAGGCAGCCGGTGTTGTCGAGGCTGTCGGCGACGGCGTCACCGACGTCGCGCCGGGCGACTACGTGATCCTCAACTGGCGCGCGGTCTGCGGGCAGTGCCGGGCCTGTCGCCGCGGCCGGCCGTGGTACTGCTTCGCCACTCACAACGCCGGCCAGAAGATGACCCTCGAGGACGGCACCGAGCTGTCGCCGGCGCTCGGCATAGGCGCCTTCGCCGAGAAGACCCTGGTCGCGTCCGGCCAGTGCACCAAGGTCGACGCGTCGGCGC
>DATIOH010000146.1:0-25763 GCA_035473375.1 Nocardioidaceae bacterium
TTCGTGCTCAACGGCGAGCGCGCAGGGATCTCGTTCGACATCGACGCGACCCTGCAGCGCGGCCTCGGCAGCTCGCGCTGGGACCCGACGCACATGCTCGACGTCATCATGGGCGGTCAGGAGATCGACCCCGTCGTCGACATCGATGAGACACGGCTCAACCGAGTGCTGGCACGGGTGGCGACGGCGGTCGAGGTCGCTCCAATCAACGCCAGGGTGACGTTCCCGGGCGGCCAGCCGACCGTCACCGACGGACACGACGGCGTCCAGCTCGACATGGCGGCAGCCTCGGACGCGTTCAGCGAGGCAGTGCTCGCGGGCGACAAAGAAGTCGCGCTGCCGGTCGCCTCGGTGCCTGCCGACGTCGGAACCGACGAGGCCCGTCAGTTCGCCGACGGCGCCGCGGCGCGCGCTGTCTCCGGCCCGGTGCGGGTCAAGATCGCGGACGTCACGCGAACTCTCGGCGTCGGTGTGTTCGCACCGGCCCTGCGGGCCGAGTCCGACGCCGGTCGCCTCGCGCTGACCGTCAACCAGAGCATGCTCGCGCATCGGAGCAGAGCGATCTTCGCGTCGCTCCCGCACCACCCGGTCAACGCCAAGATCACCTTCCGCAACGGTCGGCCTTCGGTCGTCCCGAGCACCAGCGGCGTCAGCGTCGCGCGGGTCGACTGGGCCAACGCTGTGCTGATCGCGGTGCAGCGCCCAGGCGACACCCGGTTCGCACGCGCGAAGGTCACACCCGACACCCCCAGGTTCACGACGTCCGATGCGCGTCGGCTCAAGATCGACCAACGGCTCGCGAGCGCGACGCTCCCGGTGACCGCCGGCACTGACCTCGCCGCGGTCCGCTCGGCGGCGGCGCGACTCGACGGCTCGATCCTCCGTCCGCGCGACGACTTCAGCTTCCTCGCGCGCGTCGGTGCGCAGGACGAGGCTGCAGCGACGCTGGTCGCGAGCGTTACCTACGATGCGGCTTTCCGTGCCGGTATGCAGAACATCTTCCGCAGCCAGCCGCATGCGAGCGTCATCGGCTCTGAGCCAGGCCTCGACGCGGCGGCGGGGCCTGGCATCGAGCTCGCCTGGGTCAACCAGACGCCCTACGGCGTCTACGTGCGTGCGACCGTCAGCAGCGGCAGTCGGCCAGAGCTGACCGTCGCGCTGTGGAGCCATCCGTACTGGCAGGTCAGCGTCGACAGCAGCGGCCGCTACAACGTCATCCAGCCACAGACGCAGCGGTTGTCGGGTACTGGGTGCCAGTCTCGGCGCGGCATCGCCGGGTTCGACGTCGACGTCAACCGGACGTTGACTCGGGCGGGAGAGAACGCCCAGACCGACCGGACGCACAGTCACTACGCGCCGGTCGACGCGATTGTCTGCGCCGGCCGGCGGCACCGCTGACTCAGGTTGGAGCGGGTCAGGTTCGAGCGGGTCAGGTCGAGCGGGTCCAGCCGTCGAGCCAGTAGCCCATGCGGTAGGTCTGCGTCTCGGTGTTCGGCCCGGCGATGCGGTGGCCATCGACGTGCCCCCATGCCTTGACGTCGTACCAGATCTCCGACCAATCGAGGATCTCGCCGCTCTGGTCGGAGGTGACCGTCGACTTGCCCAGGCCTTTGAGCACGATGTCGATCCGCACCGAGCGCACGTAGTCGCCGACGATGCCGTCGTACGCGTCGACGTCGATGTCCAGATCCATCCGATTACGAGCGAAGTCGAGCTTCGCGGAGTCCCAGTCCTGGAAGTTCTCGAGCCAGAGGTTGCCCTTCTGCTTGCAGACGCTCGTCTGGTCCGCGTCCGTGGCGCTCGGCGGCTGGACGCCGTCGGGGCAGCGCCAGTCGATCAGCCAGCCCGTCACGCCGTCGTCGTCCTCCTCGACGTTCAGATAGCCGGTGTGCCAGTTGCCCAGTTCGCCCGGGTACCGGCCGTGGTGGGTCCAGGTGACGTCGGCGAGGTCGTACTCGACTCCGCCGTCGTCCCCTGTCCATCCCGGCGGCGGAGCCGCCTGCGCGATCCCTGCTCCCGCGAGAAGCGCTCCGAGCGCCAGCAGCGACGCGCTCGCGATTCCGATCATCGCTCGTGATTTCATGCCATCTCCCCTCCCGGCGCCAGCCCGCCCCGGCGCACGCGGAAACTAACACCGGTGCCGGGGTTTCGAGGAAATGTTGCAGTCGCTGTATGCAGATCGGCCGAGAACCTCGCCGACGACCACGCTGGGTGCGTGAGCAGCTGCGCAGCGATGGCGTTCAGCGAGGACACGAACGATCAGTCGGGCGGCCGCAGGTACTTGTACTCGTGGTGGGTGACGAAGCCGAAGGGCTCGTAGAGCGAGATCGCGGCGTGGTTGCCCGGGACTGTCTGCACGTACGCAGACCGCGCGCCGAGCGAGGCGGCCCACTCGAGCAGCGCCGCGACGACCGCTGTGCCGATGCCCGCGCGGCGATGATCTGCGTCGACCTCGACCGCCGACAGGCCGACCCACTCGTCTGTCATGACCGCGCGCCCGATTCCGACGATGGGGTCGCCGACCCGGGCGAACGCGGTCGCGTCGCCGCTCGTGAGGACAGCTCGGACGGTCGCTGAGTCGGCCTCGATCGAACGTCCGTACCGTCGGATCCACTCGTCACCCGGCGCCTCGTCGAGCTCGACCGCCCCGTTGCCGGGGTCGATTGTCCGACGGCGGCGCGCGATCGCCACCGACGCAACCTGCACGATCGCGTCAACGGCGCCGGGGCGAGCGCGCACCCAGCCGCGGTCGACGAGCGCCGCGTCCTCGGGGGAGTCGACGACAACCTGGGCCTGTGGCAGAAGCGCGCGCTCGGCGTAGAACGCCTCGACCTCGCGCAGCGCGTCGTCGATCGGGCGCCCGGGATCGCCCGACACGAGAGCGGAGTTCGCACGGCCGGTGAACCCCCCGGCCGCCCGAAGCAGCCACTCACCGAGCGCGCGGGTGTCGGACGGCTGCCAGCCGCGGGCGCAGATCCGCTCGAGGTCGGCGGCGGGCACCCGCTGGCGTACGGATGCACGTGGCGGCACTGGCTTGCCGGTCACGACGTCGGCGTGCTGCACGACCTCGACGCGCCCGTCTTCGCGCTCGACCGTGAGTTGCGCCGGCCCCCATTCGCGCAGGACGCCCAGAATGTCACGCATTGCCGGACCGCCCGACGGTCCGGTCTCGCCGGGGATACGGACACGAACGACTACTCGGACGCCTACCAAATCGGCCGACAGCGCCATGACTCTCCCAATTCGTGGACCTGATTTTTCGGTGGCCGGGTTGGCCGTAGATACTAGATCGGTGCTGCGGAACTCCTGCTAGTCCGCGGCCGACCTGATCGAGGAGGACCAAGGTGACCTACGTCATCGCGCAGCCCTGCGTCGACCTGAAGGACCGGGCGTGCGTCGACGAATGCCCAGTCGACTGCATCTACGAGGGGAAGCGGATGCTTTACATCCACCCCGACGAATGCGTCGACTGCGGCGCGTGCGAGCCGGTGTGCCCCGTCGAGGCGATCTTCTATGAAGACGACACGCCCGATCAGTGGAAGGACTACTACGCCGCAAACGTCGACTTCTTCGACGATCTCGGCTCTCCTGGCGGTGCCGCGAAGCTCGGAGTGATCGACAAGGACCACCCGCTGATCGCTGCACTGCCGCCGCAGCCCCAAGACGACTGAGGTAGTGGCCGCCGCGATGGCCGGCACCGCCAGCGCCGCGCCGCCTGACCCTGACCGGTCGGCGGCGCGATCGCATTCGCGATCCCGCATCTCGTCGCCCGCTGCGACCCTTCCCGACTTCCCGTGGGATCGGCTCGAGGTCCACAAGCGGCGCGCTGGCGAGCATGCCGACGGGATCGTCGACCTGTCCGTCGGCACGCCAGTCGACCCGACTCCCGACGCTGTCCAGGAGGCGCTCCGGGCCGCGTCGAACGCGCCCGGCTATCCGACCGTCTGGGGAAGCGCCGAGTTGCGCGCCGCGATCACCGACTATGCGATTCGTCGGCTGGGCTCTGTCGAGTTCGGCGACGACTCGGTTTTGCCGACGATCGGGTCGAAGGAGCTAGTCGCCTCGCTGCCGTCGCAGCTTGGCGTCGGGCCGGGTCGCACCGTCGTCATCCCCGAGATCGCCTATCCGACCTACGAGGTCGGCGGGCTCCTCAGCGGTGCCGATGTGCTCGCGGCTGACTCGACCGTCGCTGTCGGGCCGGCCGACGTGAGTTTGGTCTGGGTCAACTCGCCGTCGAATCCGAGCGGACGCATCCTGCCGGTCGAGCACCTGCGCAAGACGCTGGCATGGGCGCGCGAACGCGGAGCGGTCGTCGCGGCCGACGAGTGCTATCTCGAGTACGTCTGGCAGGGCGAGGCCCGGTCGATGCTCGATCCGGAGGTCAACGGCGGGTCGCTCGACTCGCTGCTCGTCGTCCACTCGCTGTCGAAGCGGTCCAACATGGCCGGGCTGCGCGGAGCATTCGTCGTCGGCGACCCCGAGATCGTGTCCGCGCTTCGCGAGGTGCGTCGCCACGCGGGCCTGATGGTGTCGGCCCCGGTCCAGGCCGCGATGACGGCCGCCCTCGGCGACGACGAGCACGTCGACCAGCAGCGCGAGCGGTACCGACGTCGGCGGGAGGTTCTGCTGGCGGCGCTGACCACGGCCGGCTTCGCGATCGAGCACTCGGAGGCGTCCCTGTATCTCTGGGCGACCCGCGACGAGCCGTGCATGGACACCGTCAGCTGGCTGGCCGAGCGCGGCATTCTCGTCGCCCCCGGCGACTTCTACGGGCCGCGCGGATCTCGGCACGTACGGGTCGCGCTGACGTCCACCGACGAGCGGGTCGCATCCGCTGCCGCTCGTCTCGCCTGACGCGCGAGCGGTCACCTTCTCCGCGCGAGCGGTCACCTTCTCCGCGCGAGCGGTCACGTTCTCTGCGAGCGACCGCTTACGTGCGCGCGTCGACAACGAAGTCGTGCCCCAACCCGATCAATAGTCGGTCCGCGGTGAGCAGTGACAGTCCGTCGCATGCGGCCTGCGACAGCAGGAGGCGATCAAACGGGTCGTGTCGGCTGAGCATCGGAAAGTCGCGGATCCGCTCGGCGTGCCTCGTGGTCACCGGCAACAGCGACAGCCCGACATCCTCGAGATGAGCGGTGAGATCGTCGCGCACGGTCAACTTGTCGAGCATGACTTTGATGGTGATCTCGAAGACGCTGGCCGCAGACACATGAACTGCTGTTGCTGAGGCGATGGCTCCTCGCGCCGTCGGGCTGAGCCTTCGATCATCGGTCAGGAGCCAGAGCGCGATCTGGGTGTCAAGGAGCAGTTGCATCGGATCCGTAAAACAGTTCCTGGACGTCGTCGTCGATGCCCTCGAAGTCTTCGTCGCGATACTGCAGCTCGTGCTTGAGCGAGCCGTACTCGATCGTGAGGCGGTGATGTGGAACAAGGTCGGCGACAGGCTTTCCGGCCCGCGCGATGACGATGCGCTCACCAGCCTCGACCTGCTCAAGAAGGCGGGACAAGTGCGTCTTTGCCTCATGAATGTTGACGGTGACGGTCACAGGGAAACCCTAGTGGACTTAGTCAGACTTAGTCAATTCTTAGAACACGTCGACGTGGACGTGGTCGCGGTGCTCGAGCACGGAGCGGTCGCCGGGCTCGTCCTTGGGCGGGACGTACCGTCGCCAGCCGTCCTCGGACTTCGACCCGGCGGTCCAGATCCGTCCGTCGAAGATGACGTGCTCGACGTCGAGCCGCCGTGCGTTCGCGACCAGATATTGCGCGACGGCCCAGCCGCGGATCTGGTTCTCGTCGCTGACGGGGCGGAAGACGATGTCGATCGCGCGCCCGTCGTAGTGCGCGGATCCGGCCATGTGCCCGGTGGTCACGCCGCCCGGTGCGAACCCACCCATCGGGAGCGTGCCGAAGGCTTTCTCGACGTCGCGTCGCACAGCATCGGCACGGCCGGTCAGCCCACTTGGCCCCATCTTCTCGCCGGCAGGATCACTGGCGTGGACGACGCAGGTGAACGCCGCCGGCGAGTATCCCGACAGGGCGCTCGCGACGGCACGACCGTCAGACTCGTGCTCGGCATACGCGTCGGGGTACGCCGACCGTTGCACGGCCTGTGCTGCCTCAGTGATCGGCATGTTCTCGTATCCGTCGACAGTCACGAGCGCGTCGTAGAACGCATTCGTCGCGTAGTACGGGTCGTTGAGTTGGCGCGGCGTCCCCCATCCCTGACTCGGCCGCTGCTGGAAGATCCCGATCGAGTCGCGGTCGCCGCCTTCGAGGTTTTGCAGCTTCGACTCCTGGATGGCGGCCGCGATCGCGATCGAGATCGCCCGTGCGGGGAGCCCCCTCCGCTCGGCGACGGCGGCGATGATCGACGCGTTCCCGGCCTGATCGATCGACAGGCTCGCCGTATGACCGCCTGCGGTCGCCGTGCACCCCTCGGGGTCGGGCAGCGGCCCAACGCCCTCGTGCCACGCGACGTAGCTGCCGGCGCCGACCGCCAGCACCGCGATCACGGCGCCGACGGCGACTGCGGGACGTGCCATGGGTGCGGGCTCCAGAGCTCGAGACGGTGCTGGGCGGTCAGTCGTTGCTGTGCAGGGCGGTGTTGAGCTCAATGCCGTCGCCGGTGCGCCGCCGTGCCTCGACGGCGCCGGTCACGCTGTTCTGCCAGAACTGCCAGCCGGACTGCCCGGACAGCTCACGGGCCTTGACGACCGAACCGTCATCGAGCACGAGTTTCGTCCCAGCGGTCACATAGCAGCCGGCGGCCACGACGCAGTCGTCGCCGAGCGAGATGCCGATGCCGGCATTGGCGCCAATGAGGCAGCGACGTCCGACGGTGATGACTTCCTTGCCGCCGCCCGACAATGTGCCCATGATCGACGCGCCTCCGCCGACGTCGCTGCCATCGCCCACCACGACGCCGGCCGAGATACGACCTTCGACCATCGATACGCCGAGGGTGCCGCCGTTGTAGTTGACGAAGCCCTCGTGCATCACGGTCGTGCCGGGTGCCAGGTGGGCTCCGAGCCGGACCCGATCGGCGTCGGCGATGCGAACGCCGGTCGGCACGACGTAGTCGACCATGCGGGGGAACTTGTCGACGCCGAGCACCGTGATGTCGCGGCCCTGCTCGCGGGCGCGGAGTCGGGTCTGCTCGAAGCCGTCGACAGCGCAGGCGCCGAGGTTCGTCCAGGCGACGTTCGCGAGCAGTCCGAAGACGCCATCGAGGTTGAGGCCACGCGGTTGCACTAGGCGATGCGACAGGAGATGCAGGCGAAGCCAGACGTCGCCGCGGTCTGCTGGCGCCGCGTCGAGGTCGTCGATGAGGACATGAAGCACCGTGCGGTCGACCTCGCGCACCGAGTCGTGTCCCTCGAGCGCGCACAGCGACGCGGGCGCGTGGTAGTCCTCGCGTGGCGCGCGGCCGAGCTGAGGGTCGGGAAACCAGATGTCGAGGAGTTCGCCGGCGGCGTCGTAGGTCGCGAGGCCGAAGCCCCATGCGGGCCGTGCGGAGTCGTCGGGGGCGGTCACCTGACCACGGTACAGAGCCGGCCGCGGCTCGCCCGCCAGCGAGGCCGCGGGCGAGTTGTGTCGGTCGGCGGCAATAGGGTCGCACCATGGGCATCGCGACGTACAAAGACATGTGCATCGACGCCAACGACCGCGAGAAGGCCGGACCGTTTTGGGCTGCGGCGCTCGGCCTCGGTTACGACGACGATGATCCCCAGGACGCGCTCCTCAAGGGAGACGTCCCCGAGAAGTCCGTCTGGATCAACATCGTCCCCGAGCCGAAGACGGTCAAGCAGCGGGTGCACATCGACGTCCACGCCGGTTCGATCGACGAGCTGCTCGCGCTTGGGGCGACGATGCTTGAGCCGGCTGACGAGCACGGCCGGCACTGGAGCGTCATGGCCGATCCCGAGGGCGGCGAGTTCTGTGCGTTCGTGCGCGAGCCCGACAAGCTGCCCGACTACCGCATGCACGAGCTCGTCATCGACTCCGTCGAGCCGCGCCGCATCGCGCAATGGTGGGCCGACGTCTTCGGCTGCGAGCTCGGCGGCCGTGAAGACAACGACTGGTGGTGGCTGGTCGACATCCCCGGGGTGCCCTACGGCGATTGGGACTTCGTGCCGGTGCCCGAGCCCAAGACCGTCAAGAACCGCATCCATTGGGACGTCACCACCGAGTCCGTCGACGCCCTTGTCGAGGTCGGCGCCTCGGTGCTCAGGCCGAGCGACGGCGAGCTCTTCTGGACCGTCATGGCTGATCCGGAGGGCAACGAGTTCTGCGCGTTCCTTCCGAAATGACAGACAATCCCCGCATGGCCAGCCTCGATCTCAATGCCGACGTCCTCGACCTCACCATCGCTCTCGTCGACATCGAGTCCGTGTCTGGGGGCGAGCGCGAGATCGCCGATCTCATCGAGTCAGCCATCTCACCGGTGCCCTGGCTCGACGTGTGGAGGCACCAGAACTCGATCGTGGCGCGCACCGACTTGGGGCGCTCCGAGCGAGTCGTCGTCGCCGGCCATATCGACACAGTCCCGGTCAACCGCAACCTCCCGTCGCGGCTCGAGGGCGACGTCCTCCACGGGCTCGGCTCGTGCGACATGAAGGGCGGCGTCGCGGTCGCGATGCTGCTGGCCGCGCGACTCGAAACCCCGACCCGCGACGTCACCTACGTGTTCTACGAAGCCGAGGAGGTCGAAGCTGATCGCAACGGGCTCGGCTTGATCGCCGGCGTCCGGCCCGACCTTCTCGCGGCCGACTTCGCCGTCTTGATGGAGCCCTCGAACGCAGGCGTCGAGGCGGGCTGTCAGGGCACGATGCGCGTCGACATCAGCACCGCGGGCAAGCGCGCACACAGCGCGAGGGCGTGGAACGGCGTCAACGCCATCCACGCTGCCGGCGCGGTCCTCGATCGGCTCGCGCTGTACTCGCCGCGGCAGCCGGTCATCGACGGACTGACCTATCGCGAGGGTCTCAATGCTGTGGCGATCGAGGGCGGTGTCGCGGGCAACGTCGTCCCCGACTCGTGCATCGTGTCGGTCAACTACCGCTTCGCGCCCGACCGTTCCGAAGACGAGGCAGCCGCGCACCTGCGCGACGTCTTCGACGGCTTCGACCTCGTCGTCGTCGACTCCGCCCCGGGAGCCTTGCCCGGTCTCGATCGGCCGGCGGCAGCTGCGTTCCTCGACGCGGTCGACGGCTCCGTGCGGCCGAAGTTCGGGTGGACCGACGTCTCTCGGTTCAGCTCTCTCGGTGTGCCGGCGGTCAACTTCGGGCCCGGCGATCCCGAGTTGGCGCACTCGCAGGCCGAGCATGTGCCCGTCGAGCACCTGCGCAGCTGCCTGGCCCAGATGGCGGCGTGGTTGTCCTGAGCTGAACGCACGAGTCGCGGCCGAGTCTCTCGATCTGGCCAATCGGGGGTCGTCCGGGCCGTACCCTTGGTCCGCATGACCCAGCGCGAACCAGGCCGGCCGCACGAGCGTCGGCGCGGCCCGGTGATCATGCGCCGCTCGCAAGTTCCGACCGGCACGACCGACCAGCGGTTGCTCGACACCGGCGGCCCGACCGACTGGGTCCACACCGATCCGTGGCGGGTGCTGCGCATCCAGGCTGAGTTCGTCGAGGGCTTCGGCGCGCTTGCCGAGCTCGGGCCGGCGATCTCGGTATTCGGCTCTGCCCGCAGCCGAGCGGGGCAACGCGACTACGACCAGGGCATCGTGTTGGGACGCAAGCTCGCCGAGGCAGGCTTCGCCGTGATCACCGGCGGCGGGCCGGGCGCGATGGAGGCGGCGAACCGAGGCTGCAGCGAGGCCGGCGGAGTCTCGGTCGGACTCGGCATCGAGCTCCCCTTCGAGTCGGGCCTGAACGAATGGGTCGACGTCGGCATCAACTTCCGCTACTTCTTCGCGCGCAAGACGATGTTCGTGAAGTACGCCCGCGGGTTCATCGCACTGCCCGGGGGCTTCGGAACCTTCGACGAGATCTTCGAGGCCGTCACACTCGTCCAGACGCAGAAAGTCACGTCGTTTCCGATCGTCCTCCTCGGGCGGTCGTACTGGGGCGGGCTGCTGACGTGGATCCGCGACGTTGTGCTCGCTGACGGCAAGATCTCCGAGCGAGATCTCGCGCTGCTGCAGGTGACCGACGACGTCGACGAGGCGGTCGACATCGTGCGGGCGGCTCAGCGCGAGCATGGAGTCGCGCCCGGGTCAGGCGTCAGCCCGGTCGATCCCCACGTGCCCGAGTAGGTCGGTTGCCCGCGGCTTAAGCCAGGCCGCGCAGTGCCTGGTGCGGGGGGCGGGTTCCCCGGATCGACGCGACCATGTCGAGCACCTGACGGGTCTCGCGTACCTCGTGGGCGCGGAAGACGCGGGCGCCGAGCCACGCGGACACCGCCGTGGCGGCGAGGGTGCCGCTCACGCGGTCGCGTGTCTCGAGTCCCAGCGTCTCGCCGATGAAATCCTTGTTCGACAGAGCCACGAGCACCGGCCATCCGGTCGCCGCCAGCTCGCCGATGCGACGGGTCAGCTCGAGCGAGTGATAGGTGTTCTTGCCGAAGTCGTGGGTCGGGTCGATCACGATCGCGTCGCTGCGGACGCCGAGTGTGACTGCCCGCTCCGCCAGCGCGGTCACCGTCGAGACGACATCGGCCACGACGTCGTCGTACGCCGGTCGATGCGGGTCGGTGCGCGGTCCGAGCCCACCGGTGTGACTGCAGACCAGACCAACTCCGAACTCCGCGGCCACCGCGGCGATGTCGGGATCGGCCGCCGCCCACGTGTCGTTGAGCAGGTCTGCGCCGCGATGGCACAGCTCGCGCGCGACGTCGGCGCGCCAGGTGTCGACGCTGATCACGATGTCAGGATGGTCCGCGCGCACGCGCTCGACGAACGAAGCGGTCCGGCGCAGCTCCTCGGCCGCGTCGACGTCGTCGCCGTAGCCGGCCTTGACCCCGCCGATGTCGACGACGGCCGCGCCGTCGGCAACGACCTCGGCAACCCGGTCGGCAGCGGCGTCATCGGCATACGTCGCGCCGTTGTCGTAGAACGAGTCGGGCGTTCGGTTCACGATCGCCATGACAATGAGCTCGTCGTCGGCAAACCGCCGCGAGCCCAGCGTCAGCGACACGGCCGCTCCTCACCCATTACGTCGTGGTCGAGCCCAAGCGTGGCACGATCGACCGCGTGATGTGGGTGTGGGTCGTGGTCATCGTGGCCTTGACCGGTGCGGTGGTCGCCGTGGCGGTCGGGCGCGGCGGCTCGATGAGCGAGGCCTACGACGACCGGCCCGACACCGCGATTCCATCGGGGCGGCCGCTCACCGCCGACGACCTGCGCGAGGTCCGTTTCTCGACGGCGGTGCGCGGCTATCGGATGGACGAAGTCGACGCCCTGCTGGCCCGGCTCCGCGCCGATCTGATCGCGCGCGAGTCGGCGTCTCCCGACGAGGAGGTACGGGTCGTCGACAGCGTCGTCGACGACGGGTCGGCGCAGCACGTCGCCAGGGCCGCCGAGCCCGAGGCCGCTGTGGCAAGGCCCGAAGGCGTGCCTGAAGGCGTGCACGCATCCGCGTCGGACGAGTCCGCTGCCGAGCCGCAGTCCACGACCGGCCGCCGGATCGGCGAGCGACCCGACCCTCCGACCTCTCATCGCGAGCCGACCACGTGAGCGGAGCCGTCGTCGGCCCCGACGGTCTGCGCCGCTGCCCGTGGGGGCTGTCGGCCCCGGACTACGTCTCGTACCACGACGACGAGTGGGGGCGGCCGATCACCGACGACAACGGCATCTTCGAGCGACTCACACTCGAGGCATTCCAGTCGGGCCTCTCGTGGCTGACGATCCTGCGGAAGCGGCCGAGCTTTCGAGCGGCCTTCGCGGAGTTCGACATCGCCTCGGTGGCGAGGTTCGGCCCCGCCGACCGCGAGCGGCTGCTCGCCGACGCCGGCATCGTCCGCAATCGGGCCAAGGTCGAGGCCGCCATGGCCAACGCGCGGGCGGCGCTTGAGGTCGACGGTGGGCTCGCGGCGCTTGTGTGGAGCTTCGCTCCGAAGGCGCGTCCGGCGCCGCGAACGCTGGCCGACGTGCCCGCGCAGACCGACGAGTCGAAAGCGCTCGCCAAAGAGCTTCGCCGCCAGGGCTTCGTCTTCCTCGGCCCGACGACGTTGTACGCACTGATGCAGGCCGCTGGTCTGGTCAACGACCATCTTCGCGACTGCTGGGCGCGTGATCGCGTCCCCAAGGAGGAAACCGCACCATGACCTCACCACGACGAGTCCTTGCCGGCGCCGCGGCGCTCGCGATCGGATGCGCGACCTTGGTCACGCTGGCCGGACCGCCCGCGGGCGCCGGCAGCCAGGAGTCAGGCCAGCAGACCGCGCCCGGCGCACGTGTGTCCGGGCCGGTGAAGCCAGCGGTGATCGGCACCCGTGTGATCGGCAAGTCGGTCAACGGGCATCCGATCCGCGCATGGGAGCTCGGAGAGAAGGACGCCGAGACCACGGCGATCATCTTCGGCCGCCACCATGGCAACGAGCCCGCTGGCCAGGTCGTCCTCGACACCCTCCGCGACGGCAATCCGATCCACGGGATCGACCTCTGGGTGGTTCCTCGTCTCAACCCCGACGGCGCCTTGCGCAACACCCGTCAGAACGCCCACAAGGTCGATCTCAACCGCAACTTCCCGTGGCGCTGGAAGCCGCTCACGGGCTACTACTACTCGGGCCGCCGCCCGGCGTCGGAGCCGGAGACGCGCGCCGCCATGAGATTCATGAACAACATCGACCCGGACTACGTCGTCTCGATCCATACGCCGCTGTACGGCCTCGACGTGACCCACGCCAAGGACCGCGCGTTCGCCCGCCGGCTGTCGAACGAGATGCGGCTGCCGAACAGGCAGCTGCGATGCAACGGCACCTGTCACGGGACGCTCTCGCAGTGGTTCAACCATGCGCACAAGGGCGCGTGCGTCACGATCGAGTTCGGTGCTAACCCAAGCGAGCAGTATCTGACCGTCCGCGCCCCGCGTGGCCTCGTCCGAGCGCTCGGCGGCACTCGCGGCGGCCCGGCCTAGCCCCAAAGTGGAGCCACTTTGGGACATCAGGATGCTCCAAAGTGGAGCCACTTTGGGACATCGGGTCGGCCCAGAGTGGAGCCACTTTGGGACATCGGGTCGCTCCAGAGTGGAGCCACTTTTGGACACCAGGACGCTCCAAAGTGGAGCCACTTTGGGTCGGTCAGAGGTTGACGATGTAGTCGTGCGGTCCCATGACGAGGCGGGGGTACGCGCCCGGCCGAACCCATTGCACGAGCCAGCGCATCTGCGCCCGTGACATCGCGACGCACCCGGCGGTGTAGCCGTCGCCGCGGACGTGCAGGAAGATCCCGCCGCCGCGATGCTTGTATGCACGGTCGTCGGCCACCCACTGGTGTCGCGCCGGGCTGTAGTGGATCTTCCCCGGCAGATTGAAGCCGACCACGATCGCGTAGCCGTACTGCTTCGTGTACGAGTTGAGGTGCTCCGCCTTGTCGCTGCGCCAGTGGGTCCTCGGCGCCTTGTGGAACTGATAGACGTTGTACGTCGCAGGGTCGCGCGGCTCATACGGCCACCAGTCGTTGCCGTCGACGCGGCGGTACTTCAGCCGGGCCCCCGGATCCGCAAGGCGACCGAAGGCGAACGGCATCGAGAACCGACCGGCCGGGGTTGTGCCCGTGCTCTGCACTCGGTCGGCGGCGATGACCCAGCCGCCGTACCCGATCACCACACGGAACGGCCCGCCGGCCAGCCGCCAGCTGCCGTCGGCCGCCCGCCGCCATGCTTTCAGGGTTGCGTAGAGCGAGTCCCAAGAGCGGGCGTTGACCGTGACCATCTGGCGAACCTTCGGGCTCGCACCGATCGCGTCGGGAAGGCTCTGTACGGCCGCCGCGGCCGAGTGACGCCCGGTTGACGGTGCCGCGGGAGTCGCGCCGTCAGCCGCACTCGCCGCGACGAGGGCGGCCGCGACGACGCCGACGACAGCGAGCGGGAATCGGCGATGGGGTGTCGCGCGGGTCGTGGAATCGCGCATCAATGGCCTTTGAAGGTGGGCTTCTCTTTGGCTACGAAGGACTGTACGGCGTCGCGGTGGTCGTCGGTCGATCCCGTGCGGGCCATCATCTCGCTCTCGAAGACCAGCGACTCGGTGAGGGAGTGGGTGGCCGCGAACGCCACCGACTGCTTGACCGCGGCGTACGCCATGGTCGGTCCTCCAGCGAGTTCGGCGGCCATCGCCGCGGCCTCGCTCGCCAGGTCGTCGTCGCCCACGACCCGCGAGACCAGGCCGAGCTGCAGCGCTTCGTCGGCTCGGACGGTCCGAGGCCGGAGCAGAAGGTCCATGGCGACGGATCGGCCGACGAGCCGGGGCAGCGTCCAGGACGACCCCGTGTCGCACGAGAGCCCGACGGCTGTGAACGCGGTGTTGAAGCCTGCGCTCTGGGCGGCGAGCCGCAGGTCGCAGGCCAGCGCGATCGACATGCCGGCGCCGGCCGCGACGCCGTTGACTGCGGCGATCACCGGCTTGTCCATGGTCGCGATGGTGTGTGCGATCGGGCCGTAGTGATGGTCGACGGTCGCCCACACCTCGTCGAGCGACTTGTTCGCCAGGAAGTCGGCGTGCTCGCGCAGGTCCTGGCCGACGCTGAACGCGCGACCGACGCCGGTGACGACCACGCAGCGGACGTCCGCGTCGTCGGCTGCCGCGCGCAGTGCCTCGAGCAGCGCGTCCTTGGTCGCCGAGTCGAGGCTGTTCATCGCGTCGGGACGGCTTAGCGTGAGGGTGGCGACGCCATCGGCCGCGTGATACTCGACAGGGCTCGCCATGGCGCTCCTCGGCGGGTTGATGTGCGTGGTCTAAAGGACGGTGAGCAGCCTCAGCCGACGCCGAGGCACGTTTCAACGTACCTTCCCGCAGCAGGCAGCAGGCGACTCGACTGCTCGTCGAAGAAGGCCGCCGCGGCGTCTCCCGGCCACTCCTCCGGCAGCAGGTCACGGGGGAGCCCCGGGTCGCGGAAGAGAAACTTTCGCCACTCGTGCACCAGCGTGCTGCGCATTGCGAACGCCCTCTGATCGCCGCAGTCGGCGGCCGCGGCAGCACTGTCGAGCGAGGCGACCACGCCGCGTGCGTCGCCCAGCCACCGCGCGTACTCGGCGCCGAGCGCAGCGAGGTCCCATGCCTCCGCGGTGAGAGCGGCGTCGACCCCGTCATAGCGTGCAGTGAACCGCCGCGCTGAAGCTTTCTCGCCCTCGATCAGAGAGTCGGCCTCGGCCGACGCGCGCGGGCTGATCCAGGTGTCGTCGCGCAGCTGCGCGTAGCCGAGATACGTGAGGCCGCTGCGCAGCCGATCGCGACTCACGCGGTCGGCGACCCGTCCGAGCGAGATGAGATGCCAATGGCCGTCCCACGGCGCCGTGTCCGTGCGATAGATCCGCGCCGCCGCCTCGCGCAGCCGACGTTCCGCCCGCGGAGTCAGGCGGTACGACGATGCTCCGTCAAGCTTCGTCGGCTCAAGCCATCCCTGGCTGACCATCCGCGACACGGCGGTACGCACGGCGGGCGGCGCGATCTCGAGCGCCGACATCAACTGGACCAGGCTCGCGATGGGCGCGACGCCGCCTCGGGCAAGCAGGTGATCGCCGTACAGATCGAAAAGGGCGGATCGGGCGTTCACAACTGAGCAGTCTGCCCGAGGCGCCCCGTCGGTGCGATAATGACGGAAGTAACTGACGCGCCACCGGCGTCTCGACCCGCGTCTGGGTGGAGCCTCGGCGCTCACACGGAAGGGTAGGTGCGCGCATGGCGGCGATGAAGCCGCGGACGGGCGACGGTCCGCTGGAAGTCACAAAGGAAGGGCGCGGCCTTGTCATGCGGGTCCCGCTCGAAGGTGGCGGCCGGCTCGTGGTCGAGCTCAACGCCGAGGAGGCGAAGGCGCTCGAACAGGCGCTCAGCGGCGTGACAACCTGATCGTCGACAGATTCACTGTGCGGGACCCCGGCAGGTGCATTGGCACTGTCGGGGTCCTAGTGTTTTCGCAATGCCTGCCCCTCGTGTAACCGAGTCTCTCGCGCCTGCCGACGGCCCGTCGCTGGTCGCGTCGGCAGAGCCGCTCGCTCGGGTCTCAGCGTCGACGCTGGCGGTCGGTTACACCCGCGAGAGCGGCGCGTATGTCATCGACACCCCATCGCTGCAGGCCCTCGACGAGGTCGACGTCGACGCATTCGCCCTGCTCAGGCGTGCTGACGCATCGGGGCGTGGCGGCGATGTCATCCGCCACGAGGTCGTCGTCGCCAGCGGGTCGCGCGGGTCGCGTTTCGAGTCGATTGTCCTGGTCGGACTTGGCAAAGAGACCGGCATCGACTTCCGTCGCGCGGGCGCTGCCGTCAGCCGGGCTGCGCGGAGCGGCGCGACCGTCGCGACGGCCATCGGAGCGCGCGCCGACGACGACCAGTTGGCCGCATTCGGGGAGGGCGTCGTTCTCGGCGGCTTCCGGTTCTCACGCAAGTCCGAGCGCTCCAAGCGCAAGCCCGCGACGATCACGCTCGCCGGTGTCGCGAGCCGCCGCTCGCCGATCGTGACGGCGGCGGTCGAGCGAGCCCACGCCTCGTGGCGATCTCGGTCGTACGCCCTGACCCCGTCCAACGAGAAGGGGCCGGCACGCCTCGAGCAGTGGGCCCGTGAGGCGGCTGACGGTGGCGGCCTCGACATCGA
Source organism: Nocardioidaceae bacterium (assembly GCA_035473375.1). Taxonomy (GTDB): domain Bacteria; phylum Actinomycetota; class Actinomycetes; order Propionibacteriales; family Nocardioidaceae; genus DATIOH01. The sequence continues at coordinate 16,756 of DATIOH010000146.1, forward strand.
CGTTTGGGACGAGCACCGACTTGAGCACGATGGCTTCGGGGGCATCCTGGCCGTCGGGCACGGCTCGGCATACCCGTCGCGGTTCATCCGTCTCGACTACGCGCCGAGCCCCAGGGCACGCGGCCTCGACACCATCGTCTTGGTTGGCAAGGGCGTGACGTTCGACAGCGGCGGGATCAGCATCAAGCCGAGCGCGGCCATGCAGAGCATGAAGCGCGACATGACGGGGGCGGCGGTGGTCATCGCGACGATGGGAGCGCTGCGCAGCCTCGGCGTACGGGCTCGCGTCGTCGGGCTGATCCCGTCGGCAGAGAACGCCTTCGGCGCCGCGTCGATGCGACCGGGCGATGTCGTCGCCCACTATGGCGGGCGCACCAGCGAGGTTCAGAACACCGACGCCGAGGGCCGGCTGCTGCTCGCCGACGGCATGGCGTACGCGGCCGAGCAGATCGAGCCAGACGTGATGATTGACGTCGCGACGCTGACGGGAGCCGTGAAGGTAACTCTCGGAACGACCGTCGGCGGCCTGTTCAGCAACGACGACGTGCTCGCGTCGGCGCTCGTCGAGGCGGGGGAGCGCAGCGGCGAGCCGTTGTGGCGGCTGCCTCTGACGACCGACTACGAAGAGCTGATCGCGAGCGACGTCGCCGACGCCAACAACGCCTCGGGCACGCCCGGAGCAGTCACCGCTGCGCTCTTCCTCCAGCATTTCGTCGGCGACGCGCGCTGGGCCCACCTCGACATCGCGAGTGTCGGTGACTCCGAGAAGGACGCGTTCGAGTACACGAAGGGCGCGACCGGGTTCGGCGCGCGGCTGCTTCTGCGCTGGCTGACCGCCACCTATGCCTGAGCTTGTCGTGCCGTCGCGACGATTCCACCGCTCATTCGTCGAGGCCGTCGAGGAGATCTTGGCGTCCGACGACGACGACCACTACGCGGGACTGACCGTCATTCCGCCGATCGGCGACTTTCCTGGCGAGTCCTACACGCTCGACGAGCTGCGCGATCCCGACCTGTTCGCGGCGTACGCCGAGCGGATGGCGGCGACCGCCGATCGCGGCGGGTGGCTCCCGCCGGGAATCGTGCCGGCGACCTTCCTGTGGTGGGTCGAGGGCGGTACCTACCTGGGGCGGCTCTCGATCCGACACAGCCTGACCCAGTGGCTCCTCGACTACGGCGGCCATATCGGGTACGTCGTGCGGCCGAGCGTGCGCCGTCACGGCCACGCCACCGCCATGCTCGCGGCGGCGCTTCCCGTCGCGGCGAGCCTGGGGATCGACCCCGTCCTGGTGACGTGCGACCACGACAACCTCGGGTCGCGCCGGGTCATCGAGGCCAACGGCGGCGTCTTCGAAGATCAGCGCGACGAGAAACTGCGCTACTGGCTGCCGACCCGGCCTCGGTAAGCCCGGCTGGCTGGCTGTCGAGCGTCTAGACCTTCTTGGCGAGCAGGAGGCCGTCGCCGACGGGCAGCAGCACGGGGACGAGGTCCTCGCTCTCGCGGACGGCGTCGAGGACCTCGCGGATGGCGACCGTGTCGGGGTCGCGCTCGGCCGGGTCGGCGACACGGTCGTGCCACAGCGAGTTGTCGAAGGCGACGACTCCGCCGGATCGCAAGAGCCGGCGGGCCTGCTCGAGGTACTGGGGGTACTCGCGCTTGTCGCCGTCGCAGAAGACCAGGTCGTAGTGCGCGTCGGTCAGCCGTGGGAGCACCTCGAGTGCCGCGCCGGTGATGAGGCGGACCCGACCGGGCACGAACCCGGCCTCCTCGTAGGCCTGTTTGGCGAGTCGCTGGTGCTCGGCCTCGATGTCGACCGATGTCAACACGCCGTCATCGGCCATCCCTCGCACGGTCCACACTCCCGAGACGCCGCACCCGGTGCCGATCTCGACGGCGTTCTTGGCTGGGAGCACTGAGGCGACGAAACGGAGCGTCGCGCCAGCACCCGCACCGACCGGCACGGCGTTGACCTCGGCGGCCCGGGCACGAGCCGCCTCGAGCACCTCGTCCTCAGCGATGAACTCCTCGGAGTACGACCAACTGGCGGGTTTGGGGGGAGTGACGATGACGGCCTCCTCATCGTGAATCGAGACGGCACAGACCGGCCCGAGTGGCTCGTGCAGAGCCTATCGACAAGGCCATCGCTGCGCGTCCAGCCGCGCGGAGGCGCGATGAGGCCCCAGGGAACCCCTGCCCAACGTGGCACGTTCCACGAATTGGCGGCTTGGTCTCGCAGAGTCCGGACGTAGGCTTGCTGCGGAGGGCCCAAGACCGCCACCAGCTTTGCGGGAGGTGGCGCTCGACAGTGACCGACACGGCGGCGATCACGTCGCAGAGAGGTGCGCCGACAGTGAGTGTGGCCGAGGTCGAGGACGGCGAGTGGACGCCGCCGACCTGGGAGGAGCTCGTCCGCGACCACTCCGCACGGGTCTATCGGCTGGCTTACCGGCTGACAGGCAACCGGCACGATGCAGAAGACCTCACCCAAGAGGTGTTCGTTCGGGTCTTCAAGGCGCTGCCGACGTTCCGCCCCGGCACGCTCGAGGGCTGGATGCACCGCATCACCACCAATCTCTTCCTTGACCAGGCGCGCCGGCGCCGCCGCATCCGATTCGACGCGCTGCCGCTCGACTTCAGCGACAAGATGCCCGGGCTGACACCGTCGCCCGACCACGAGTTGGCCCGCGACCTGTTCGACCCCGACATCGAGGCGGCGCTCGCGAAGCTTCCCCCCGAGTACCGCGCCGCCGTCGTCCTCTGCGACGTCGAGTGCCTCACGTACGAGGAGATCGCACGCGTTCTCGGCGTGAAGATCGGGACCGTGCGCTCGCGCATCCATCGCGGACGCTCGATGCTCCGCAAGGCCCTGACCCACCGCGCTCCGAGTGCCGACCGCACTCGCTACCGAGGGCCGCTCGAGTCCGAGGCGGGCGGCCTCGACCCAAGCGCGGCGGGACCGGCCGGATGAGCCACCTGCACCACAAGCTCTCCGCCCTGATCGACGGTGAGCTCGCTGGCTCGGCTCGTCGCCGGGCCCTCACCCATCTGCGCGGGTGCGACGACTGCCGCGGCGAACTGCAGGCGACCGTCGACCTCAAGCGGCGACTGACCGGACTCCGTCCGAGCGAGCCGTCCGCCGACCTCTTCTCGAGCCTCGACTCGATGCCTGGCTCGGCGGCGGACGACCGCGTCAGCCAAGCCCGGCGACGTGCTCCGCTGCGCCGAGCCTTGGCAGGCGCCGGCACGGTGTCGATCGCATTCGTCTCGATCGCCTATGTCGTCGGCGCTCCCGAGACTGCCTCCGTCGCCGCGGTCGTGCCGCCAGTCGACGAGGCGAACGCGGAGTTCGCCGCGAGCGCCGGCGGCTACGGCCTGTCCGACCCGGCCGTCGACGCACTGGTCGGCTCGACTGGCTCAGCGGCATCGTCCGCCGTCGGCGAGCTGGCGCCCGTCGCCTTCGGCATCGGCGCCGCCACTGCGATCGCCACGATGCGGCGCGGAGACGACGCCGCGGCCATCACGATGTTGCGGCGGGCGGTGCATGCGCCCGAGCGGGTGGCGTACCGCGGGGTGCGAACTGTTCTCGACTACACATCGATGGGACCTCACGAGAGCCGAATCGCGGTCGACCACGTGCCTGCGCAGGGCACGTCGTACCACGTGCTCGACGGCGACGGGCCCGGCGATGCACTGTTCATCGACCGACTGCGCACGCCCGACGCGAAGGCCGCGGCCGCCGACCGGGTGTCGGTGCTCGCCCAGACCTACGACGTCGGTGTCGTCGGCCACGACGAGGTGCTCGGTCGTCCGGCGACCGTCATCGGAGTGGGCGACAACGGTGTGCGGGTCGCGTCGCTGTGGATCGACGACGACACCGGCGTCCTGCTCGACCGCGATCTCTACGACAACGGCACGCTCGTGCGCTCCAGCCGATACGAGCGGCTCGCCATCACGAACGAAGGCTTCCTCGCGCATCCTCCGCCCGAGCTCCCCGACGTCACCGAGTCGACGAGCCTCCCGACGCGCTATGCAACCGTGCTCGGAGACCAAGGTTGGACGTGCCCCGAGCGCGTCGGCGACGGCCTGACCCTGACGGCGCTCGGCCGTGTCGGCGGGTCCGGCGACATGGTCGAGGCGGTCTACTCCGACGGCATCTCGTCGGCGTCGCTCTTCGAGCAGCGCGGCGTTCTCGACCACAGGGCGCTCGCGGGTTATCGCCAGCTTGTTGTCGGCGATGCGGCGGTCTACGTCCGCAACGGTCTTCCGAGCACTTGGGTGTGGCAGTCCGCCGATACCGTCTACACGATGCTCAGCGACGCGCCGCCGGCGCAGGTCGCCGCCGCGGTGGCCGACCTGCCGCATGAGGAAGTGCCGTCCGACGGCGCGCTCGATCGCATCGGGCTGGGCCTGCAGCGCATCGGCGGTGTCTTCGATTCGGCGCACTGACGAGTCGCCCCTCTGACGCCTCTCTGACGCTGCTCTGACGCTCGCTGACGGCAGCCGAGTTCGGCCTTCGCGACCGGCTTGTTGCCCCGTCGGGCATGCTTGTCGGTGCTACTTGGAGGAGCGACATGGCCGACGACACCCACGCACCCGAGCCGAGCGAGCCGGGGCCGGAGTCTCCGCTGCCCTCGCCGTCGAGTTCGCCGTCGCCCGGCCCCGGATCCGGCCATCCGGCGAGATCACCGATGCCGCCGCACGCGGGCGGGCCGTACAGCCGTCCGGTTGGACCCGGAGGGCCGCCTGGATGGCAGCCGGGGTGGCCGCCGCACAGTCCCGGCGGGCAGGTGTCCGGCGGTCCGGCTGGCCCGATGCCGCCGCCGGGTGGACCTGTCGAGCCGCCACGCCCGCCGGTGCAAGCGGTCGGGTATCAGTCTGCGTGGAACCCGGCGTGGGGCTACCCGCCGGCCAGACGGGGGATCGCGCCCTGGCAGCTGGCGTTGACGGCCCTCGTGATTGGCCTCATCGGCGGCGCGGTGGGAGCAGCCGTCGTAGTCGGCGCCGACGACAATCCGTCGGCCACGTCGACGACCGTGTCGGTCCCCGTCATCACATCGAGCGGTCCCGTCGCCGGCGGCTCGAAGGCCAATCCCGTGGTGACCGTCGCCGACAAGGTATTGCCGAGCGTGGTGTCGATCGACGTCCGCGGCAAGTCCGAAGAGGTGACCGGCTCCGGTTTCGTCTACGACGCCCAAGGGCGAGTGATTACGAACAACCACGTCATCGAGCCCGCCGCCAAGGCGGGGACCATCCGCGTCATCCTGCCCGACGGCTCGGTGCGGGGCGCAACGATCGTCGGCCGTAGCCCGTCCTACGACATCGCTGTCATCGAGCTCGACAATCCCGACGGCCTGGTGCCCGCGACGCTTGGTCAGTCGTCACCGGTGCGGGTCGGCGAGGCGGTGGTGGCGATCGGATCGCCGCTCGGCTTCAACGCGACGGTGACGTCGGGCATCATCAGCGCGACCCACCGCCCGGTGACGACCGGCGGCAGCGGCGAGACGTCGTTCATCAACGCGCTGCAGACCGACGCGGCCATCAACCCCGGCAACTCCGGCGGTCCTCTCGTCGACCTCGACGGCTTTGTCATCGGGGTCAACTCCGCGATCGCCACGCTCGGAACGACCACCGGCGGTCAGTCGGGCAGCATCGGCGTTGGCTTCTCGATCCCGATCGACCAGGTCAAGCACACCGTGCGCGAGATCATCGACACCGGACACGCTGAGTACCCGGTGATCGGCGCCCAGGTCAGCCTGGTCAGAAGTCTCGACGGGGCCGAGATCAAGGACGTCACGGGCTCGAGTCCGGCCGACAAGGCGGGTCTCGAGGTCGGCGACGTCGTCACGGCGATAGACGGAAACCGGGTCGCCGACGGTGTCGAGTTGATCGTCGCCATCCGGTCGTATGAACCGGGTGACGTCATCACGCTGACCGTCGATCACAACGGCGACACCCACAAAGTCGACATCACCCTCGGCGAGCAGGTCGGCTGACCCGGCCCAACCGCGGCAAGGTGGATCCATAGTGCAGGTGGGGTGTGCACGACTAACGCAGCCGCAGACCGCCGAGTGTCAGGTGGCCTCGGGGTCGATCGGGGGACGCTCGCCGTCCTTGAGCGGGCGATGGCCGGGCTTCTGCTCGTCGGCCTCGATGTCGTCGAGCAGGTGCTTCTGCACCAGCGTGCGAGGGTTCAGATCGCGCAGGTCGAGGTCGCGGAACTCCTCGCCGAGCTCGTCGGCAACCTGCGATCGCGCCGTCTGCGCGAGATCGCGGAGCGTTCGGACCATCCGCCCGGCTTGTCGGGCCACGTCGGGCAGCTTGTCGGGACCGAAGACGAGCAGGGCGATGATCGCGAGCACCGCGAACTCCGGAAACCCGATCCCGAACACCGCTTAACCCTCACACATCTCGACGTCGCCTTAAGGCGTCTCAGCGACCTGCCGGAGACAGGCCGAGCTGAACCCCAGCGAGCCCGCGGGGACGTGCCGACAGCCGCTCGGCGACATCGTCGATAACCCCGGCCGCGACGCCGTCGGGCTCTTCGAGAACGATCGGACGACCGACGTCGCCGCCGGCGCGCAGCCCGAGGTCGAGCGGGATCTGCCCGAGCAGCGGCACGTCGTAGCCGAACCGCGAGGTGAGGGTCGAGGCGACCTCCGCTCCGCCGCCGGCTCCGAACACCTCGATCCGGTGCTCCGGTCCGCAGTGAGGGCACGGGAGATAGCTCATGTTCTCGATGACGCCCGAGACCCGCTGATGCAGCATCTGCGCCATCGTGCCGGCCCGCTCGGCGACCTCAGCGGCCGCGGCCTGCGGCGTCGTGACAACGAGGATCTCGGACGACGGCAGATGCTGGCCGACGGAGATCGCGACGTCGCCGGTGCCGGGTGGGAGATCGAGCAGCAGCACGTCGAGGTCGCCCCAATAGACGTCGCTGAGCATCTGCACCAGTGCGCGGTCGAGCATCGGACCACGCCATGCGACCACCTGGTCGCGGCGGGGCTTGAGCATGCCGATGCTGATCACGCTGAGGCCCATCGCCGGCACCGGCATGATCATGTCCTCGACCTGGGTTGGCCGTTCGTCGGCGACGCCGAGCATTGCAGGAACCGAATGGCCGTAGACGTCGGCGTCGATCAGCCCGACCTTGCGTCCGATCCGCGCCATCGCGACCGCGAGGTTGACGGTGACGGTCGACTTGCCCACACCGCCCTTGCCGGAGGCGACGGCGATCACCTTGGTCAGCGAGTTGGGACGGGCGAAGGGGATCTCCTTCGTCGGCTGGCCTCCGCGGAGCTCCTGCTGGAGCTCGCGCCGCTCGTCGTCGGTCATGACGTCGAACGAGACGCTGACGGACGTCACGCCGTCGACGGCCGAGACGGCCTTGGTGACGTCCTCGGTGAGCGTGTTGCGCATCGGACAGGCCGCCACGGTGAGCGCGACGGTGACGGTGACTGCGCCTGCGTCGTCGAACTCGACCCCGCGCACCATGCGGATCTCGGTGATCGGCCGGCGGATCTCGGGGTCGTTGACGGTCGCGAGTGCAGCGTCGACCGCCTCAGCGAGCGGGTGGGTCATGTGTCCAGGCTACGCGGCGCTCCACTGTCGTCGGCGGGTCGGTCGGCGGACCGACCAGTACCGTCCGCGCCCTCAGGTCCGGCTCGCTCGTCGAGCTCGGCGAGCATCGAGCGAAGCTCCGACCGGACGTAGTCGCGCGTCGCCACCTCACCAATCGCGAGCCGCAGCGACGCGACCTCGCGGGCGAGAAACTCCATGTCGGCGTGTGCCCGCGTGTTCTGCTCGCGGTCCTGCTCGTAGTTGACGCGGTCGCGACCCTCTTGCCGGTACTGCGCAAGCAGGATCAGCGGCGCCGAGTATGACGCCTGCAAGCTGAGGACCAGCGTCAGGAAGATGAACGGGTAGTCGTCCCAGCGCAGCTCTGTCGGGCCCCAGGCGTTCCACCCGATCCAGATGACGACGACGACCGTCATCCAGGCCAGGAATGCCCCCGTGCCCAGGAATCGGGCGATCCGCTCGGAGAACCGGCCTAGCACTTCGGGATCGTAGGTCGGACGGGGAACGACGACGCGTCTGTTGTCGCGCGGGACGTCCAGACGTGACGACGTGCGCCGAATCGGATCGCGCCGCTCGTCGGCGTCACGCGCCATTGTTCACCGCCGCCGGCTCGTGGACGGCCTCGATCGGCCGTTCGCGCCAGTCTTCGGGAAGGAGGTGATCGATGACGTCGTCGACCGTCACGACGCCGATGAGGCGGCCGCCTTCGTCGACGACCGGACTCGCCACGAGGTTGTAGTAGGCGAGCAGCCGGGTGACCTCGTCGAGCGGCGCGTCGGCGCGAAGGGGCTCGATGTCGTTGTCGACCACGCCCGACACCAGAGACGAGGGAGGTTCGCGCAGCAGACGCTGAAAGTGCCCGACGCCGAGGAATCGACCGGTTGGCGTCTCGAGCGGGGGACGGCAGACGTAGACCATCGCCGCTAGTGAGGGCGCCAGCTCCGACGTGCGGATGCGCGCGAGTGCCTCGGCGATGGTCGCGTCCGGCGGCAAGATGACGGGGTCGGTGGTCATCAGGCCGCCGGCGGTGTGCTCCTCGTACGTCAGCAGCCGCCGGACATCCTCGGCCTCGTCGGGCTCCATCAAGGCGAGAAGGGTCTCGGCGGTCTCGGGCGGCAGCTCGGCGATCAGGTCGGCCGCGTCGTCGGGAGACATCTCCTCGAGGATGTCGGCGGCTCGCTCGGACTCGAGCTGGCCCAAGATCTCGACCTGGTCGTCCTCCGGAAGCTCTTCGAGCACGTCGGCGAGTCGCTCGTCGTCGAGGGCCGCTGCGATCTCGGCACGGCGCTTCGGATTGACGTTGTGGATGACGCTCGCAAGGTCGGCCGGCCGCATCTCGTCGAGTGCCGCGAGCAGGTGGGTGGCACCTTGCTGTTCGTCGGGAAGTGTGAGGCCCGCGACGTCGGCCCACTCGAGGATCCTGGTGTCTCCC
>DATIOH010000147.1:0-4640 GCA_035473375.1 Nocardioidaceae bacterium
GCCGAACGAGGGATCGGCCGTGACCGAGAAATAGAGGTCGCCGTCGACGTCGTAGACGACGCCGAGGTCTCGCAGGTCTCGGATCATCTCGACGATGATCGGGATCGACTCGACGGCGCCGACGTAGACGTCGGGTGGGATGACCGACAGGGCGTCCATGTCTTCGCGGAACAGGTCGGTCTCTCGCTCGGCGAGCGCCTGCCAGTCGTCGTTCGTGGCCGCCGCGCGTTCGAGGAGGGGGTCGTCGATGTCGGTGACGTTCTGGACGTACTCGACCCGGCGGCCGGCGGCTCGCCAGGCGCGAACGACCAAGTCGAACGTCACGTAGGTGTTGGCGTGGCCCATGTGGGTGGCGTCGTAGGGCGTGATCCCGCAGACGTAGAGCCGAGCGGTGCCGCCTGATCCGGTCGGCTCTGTCTGCCCCGAGCGCGTGTCGTAGAGCTCCAACGGCCGCGCCGGCCCGAGCCGATCGATCAGGTCCGTCGACAGCGGCGGAGCGGCCCAGGATCGCATGCGCTCACCCTAACCACGGGAGCCCGCCGGCCGGCTCAGCGCTCAGAAGGCGGGCCAGGGAACCGACGGCCAGCGACCGTGCGGGTTCGGCATGGTGTCGGTCCGCAGCAGTGCCTGCACGCGTCGGGTCAGAGCGTTGCGCTCGGCGCCGGTCAGGTGCGGCTCGAGGTCGTCGGCGAGCCCGCCGAGCAACGCGTCAAGAAGCACGTCGAGGCGCTCGCGGTCGACGTCGCGCAGCGACTCGTCGGCCCAGCCCCAGAGGACGGTCCGCAGCTTGACTTCGGTGTGGAACGAGACACCGTGGTCGCAGCCCCACAGCGAACCGTCGTCGTCGAGGAGGACATGCCCACCCTTGCGGTCGGCGTTGTTGACGACGACGTCGAAGACCGCCATGTCGCGCAGCCGGGGATGGTCCTGATGCACCAGGAGCACCGGACGGCCCAGCTGGTCCTCGGCCTCGAGGACGGGAATCCAGCCGGGATCGCGAAAGCCGATGTCGACGACGTCGACGAGATCGTGGTCGTCGCCGTCGATCCACTTCTGGCACATCCCGAACCCGAACGCCCCGTCGCGCAGAATCGTCGGCGGCACGACGTCCCAGCCCGCGGTCTCAGAGACGATCCGAGCGGCACGCTCGCGACCTGCCAGCGTGCCGTCGGGAAAGTCCCAGAGCGGCCGCTCGCCCTGGACCGGCTTGTAGACGCACTGGAGGCTGACCCCGTCGAGCGTCGCCCAGCCGCGGAACGACGCGTTGGACGCGGTGACGAGCCGGCCCTCGATCTCAAGGTCGCCGTTGCTGAGGATCGCCTCGATGTCGGCGTCCCCGAGAGTGCGAAGGTCGTCAGCCGGCAAGGCGCCGGTAGCCGTTGGCCCGCGGGCACAGGTGCCCCTCGGGGTCGAGTGGGTTGCCGCAGAACGGGCACGGCGGGCGACCGGCGGCGACGACGTTGATCGCGCGCTGCACGAACGACCGCGCATACGACGGGCGCATCGTGACCACGAGCACCTCGTTGGCCTCGACCTCGACCTCAACCTCGACGTCGATCTCCTCGGCGGCCGGATCCTCGTCGTCTTCGAACTCGACGACTACCTCGTCGTCGACTGGAAACAGCTCGATGACGACCAGACCGGCGTCGGCGTCCCAGCTGAGGGTGATCGTGCCGACGCGGAACTCCTCGACGATCGGCTGGTCGAGCGGGTCGCCGTCGCGGGAGTCGACAGGCGCCACGGCCGGGATGACGGCGTCTCCCCCGCTTCGGCGCAGCGCCTCGTCAAGGAGCATCTCGACTCGCTCGGCGAGCACGGTCACCTGCTGCTTCTCGAGGGCGACGCTGGTGACCCGCGCGCCATCTCGCGCCTGGAGGAAGAACGTCCGCTGGCCGGGCTCGCCGACCGTGCCGGCCACGAAGCGCTCGGGCTCATCGAAGCGGTGCACGACGATCGGCATGCCCAAAAGCCTACGGGTGCCCTCGATGCCGCGCTGCGCGACTCATCCGGCCCCGCCTCCTATGACCGCGTCGCTGCTGGCCGACTTTCGACTGCGCCGCCGCGGACGCTTGGGCGGGATCAGGCTGTCGAGCGGCCCGTGCTCGTTGTAGCGGACTACGAAGGGGCGGCTGGGCGTGTAGGTGATCGCCGACACCGAGGCCGGGTCGATCACGATCCGCTGGAAGTGGTCGAGGTGCATCCCGAGGGCATCGGCGACGATCGCCTTGATGACGTCGGCGTGGCTCGACACGACCCAGATCGCGCCGTCGCCGTGCTGATCGGTCAGCGTGCCGTCCCAGTCGCGGATGGCCGCGACGCCGCGCGCCTGCATGTCGCGCATCGACTCGCCGCCAGGAAATGTCACCCCGCTCGGGTGCGCCTGCACGGCCTTCCAGAGAGACTCCTTCGCCAGGGTCTTGAGCGGCCGGCCGGTCCAGTCTCCGTACCCACACTCGGTCAGCCGCTCGTCGGTCTGCACCAGAACCGGGTCCTTCAGCGCTGCGGCGACGGCGTCAGCGGTCTGGACGCAGCGCTCGAGGGGGCTCGACACCACCGCGACGACCGGCAGCTGTGAGATGCGGGCGGCGGTCTCGGCCGCCTGCGCGAGGCCTGCGTCGTCGAGGCGCACGCCGGGGGTGCGGCCGGCGAGGATTCCCTCGGTATTCGCAGTTGATCGGCCGTGCCGCACCAGAAGAACAGTCGCCACGCGTTCACCTTAGGTGAGAATGCACAGGTGATCGTCGACTGTGCTGTCTACCGCGACGGCCGGAGGGTGGAGACACCGCACCGGCCCGGCGACATCGCCGCCGCGCTGGCCGAGCTCAAGAAGCCGGACGACTTCATCTGGGTCGGCATGTTCAAGCCGACCGACGACGAGATGAACGACGTCGCGACCACGCTCGGGCTGCATCGGCTCGCCGTCGAAGACGCGGTCTTGGCGCACGAGCGACCGAAGCTCGAGCAGTACGACCAGAGCCACATGCTGTTCATGGTCCTCAAGACGCTCTGGTACGTGGACGAGCGCGACGCCGTCGAGACCGGCGAGATCGCGATCTTCGTCGGGTCCCAGTACGTCGTCACGGTGCGGCACGGAGAGGGTCTCGACCTCAGGGAGACCCGCCGGATGCTCGAGGAGGACGCCGACGAGGTGCTGTCGTACGGGCCAGGAGCCGTCCTCTACGCCGTGTGCGACCACGTCGTCGACCGCTATGAGGATGTCGCGGGCGAGCTCGAGACCGATGTCGACGAGGTCGAGCTATCGGTCTTCTCCGAGTCGCGCACCGACGACTCTCAACGCATCTATCGGTTGAAGCGCGAGGTCGCCGAGTTCCGCCGTGCCGTCATGCCGCTTCGCGAGCCGCTAAGCCGCTTCGCGCAGCGCCAGGTCGAGAACGTGCCGGCCGAGGCCGCGCCGTTCTTCCGCGACGTCTACGACCACGCGGTTCGCGTCCACGAGCAGATCGAGACGCTCGACAACCTCCTGTCGAGCGCCCATGACGCATACATGGCGCGCATCTCGGTGCAGCAGAACGACGACATGCGCAAGATCTCCGCCTGGGTCGCCATCGCCGCGGTGCCGACGCTGATCGCCGGCATCTACGGGATGAACTTCGAGCACATGCCCGAACTGCGCTGGCAGCTTGGCTACCCCATGGCGATCGGCCTGATGGCCCTCATCTGTGGGAGCCTCTTCCGCCTGTTCAAGAAGTCCGGCTGGCTCTAACCCCCGCGCGAAACGCCAGTCGTGGTTGAGCGAAACGCCAATGATGGCCGCTGCGGCAACCACCGTTGGCGTTTGGAGCAACCACGGGTGGCGTTTCGGCGGTTAGGTGGCTGACATCGTGCCCGTCGCGAGGAGCACGATCAAGATGGCGGCGAGCGCCAGCCGATACGGCACGAACCACGTGATCGGGTGGTGCGCGACGAAGCGGAGAAGCCAAGCAACCGCGGCATAGGCGACGACGAAGCTGACGACGGTGGCGACGACGATCGCCGTCGTCCCGATGCTGCCGCCGAACGCCTTGGGCGCCTCGAGCAGACCGGCGCCCAAAAGAGCGGGAATCGACATGAAGAACGACATCCGCGTGGCCGTCACCCGGTCGAGCCCCGTGAACAGGCCGGCGGAGATCGTCGCACCAGACCGAGAGATGCCGGGAATGAGTGCAATCACCTGCATGAGGCCGATCACGACGGCGTCGCGCAGTGTCATGTCTTGCTCATGCCGGGCCTGGGTCCCCATCTTCTCGGCGATCACCATGACGCCGCTCCACGCGATCAGCGCGCCAGCCACCCACCACAGATTGCGCAGCGGGCCCTCGATAAGCGGTCTCGCGAGAAGGCCCACCACGCCGATCGGCACGGTCGCCGCGATGACATACCAGCCCATCCGGTAGTCGAGCGAGTCGCGCGCCTCCGCGCGCACGAGCCCGCGGAACCAGCCGACGATGATGTTCCAGATGTCGCGGGCGAAGTACACGATGACGGCCACAATCGCCCCGACCTGGATCACCGCCGTAAAGGCGGTGACGTCGTTGGAGCTACGACACGCCTGACGCCCGCTTGAAGTGTGAGGCCGAGGTCGATGAGATCGTCACCGCCTGGACTCGGCAGCGCACGAAACACGAGGCGATGGCGCAGTT
>DATIOH010000148.1:0-15016 GCA_035473375.1 Nocardioidaceae bacterium
CGCTGTCGGACGTGGCCATCGGCCAACCGTGCTTGCTCATGGCCGGCGGTGACTTCAACCCGGGCGTGATCAAGTACGTCTCCGACAAGTACGGCGACGACCGCGTGTCGATGGTCGTCACCTACGGCACCATCAAGGCCAAGCAGGCCGTCAAGGACTCCTCGCGCATCCTCGGCTTCCCGTTCGCGATGGGCGACCGCATCACGAAGGCGATGGCCCCCGGCGTGATGGGCAAGGACATCCCGCTCAGCGGCATCTTCGACCGCGAGCACCCCCGTTACGGCGAAGCCGGTGAGTTCCGCAGCCTCTACGAGTCCGACGCCGATGTGAAGCGCATCGTCGACACCGCGCGCCAGCTCGAAAACCTCAAACGACAGTGGGGGGTCCACGCGGCCGGCGTGATCATGTCGAGCGAGCCGCTGATGGACGTCATGCCGATGATGCGGCGCGAGCAAGACGGCGCGGTCATCACGCAGTTCGACCAGCCCGGCTGCGAGGCGCTCGGCCTGCTCAAGATGGACTTCCTCGGGCTGCGCAACCTCACCGTCATCGAGGACTGCCTGGCCAACATCGAGGCAAACCGGCACCAGACGGTCGACCTCGAGGCGCTCCCGCTGACCGACGAGCTCACCTATCAGCTGCTTGCGAAGGGCGACACCCTCGGCGTCTTCCAACTCGACGGCGGGCCGATGCGCGCGCTCTTGCGGGCGATGCGGCCCGACTCCTTCGAAGACATCTCTGCGGTCCTCGCGCTCTATCGGCCGGGTCCCATGGGGGTCGAGGCGCACTACGCGTACGCCGACCGCAAGACCGGTCGAAAGCCGGTCGAGCCGATCCACCCCGAGCTCGCCGGGCCGCTGGCAGACATCCTCGACGACACCTACGGCGTCATCGTCTACCAAGAGCAGGTCCAGAAGATCGCGCAGAAGCTCGCCGGGTACTCCCTCGGCCAGGCCGACCTGCTGCGCCGAGCGATGGGCAAGAAGAAGAAGGAGATCCTCGACAAGGAATTCGGGCCGTTCTCGGCCGGGATGGCAGCCAACGGCTACTCCAAGGGAGCAACCAACAAGCTCTGGGAGACCCTCGTCCCATTCGCCGACTACGCGTTCAACAAGGCGCACACCGCCGGCTACGGGATGGTGTCGTACTGGACGGCGTACCTCAAGGCCAACTTCCCGTCCGAGTACATGGCGGCGCTCCTGACCAGCGTCCGCGACGACAAAGACAAGTCGGCCATCTACCTCAATGAGTGCCGGCGAATGGGCATCAAGGTCCTGCCGCCCGACGTCAACGAGTCGGCCGCCGACTTCACCCCGGTCGGCACCGATATCCGGTTCGGCCTCACGGCGATCCGCAACGTCGGCGGCAACGTGGTGGCCGGCCTGGTCGAGGCTCGTACCGAGCAAGGCCGCTTCGCGAGCTTCAAAGACTTCATGGCGAAGATCCCACTGGTCGTCTGCAACAAGCGAGTCCTCGAGTCGCTGGCCAAGGCGGGCGCGTTCGACTCCCTCGGCTACGCGCGGCGCGCACTCCTCGAGGTCCATGAGGTCGCCGCCGACGTCGCGATCGACGAGAAGCGCAACGCGGCGATCGGCCAAGACTCGCTCTTCGGCGACCTGACCGACGATGAGCCGAGCATCGCCTACCCAGACGTGTCGAGCACCGTGACCGAGTGGGACAAGCGGACGCTGCTCGCCTACGAGCGCGACATGCTCGGGCTGTACGTCTCCGACCACCCGCTCAACGGTCTCGAGCACGTGCTCGCGCAAGCCAGTGACGTCACCATCGGCCAGCTGGTCACGGACGAGGAGCGCCCAGAAGGCACGGTCGTCACGGTGGCCGGGCTGGTGACCTCGGTGACCCGCAAGACCACCCGCAAAGGCGACGTCTACGCGGTTGTGTCGCTCGAGGACCTCGAGGGCGCCGTCGACGTGATGGTCTTCCCCAGCGCTTATCAGCTGTCGTCAACGCTGCTCATCGAGGACTCAGTGCTGCTCGTGACCGGCAAGGTCAAGCGGGCCCGCGATGACGGCATGGAGCTGACCGCGCTCGAGATCGCGGTCCCCGATCTCAGCACGGGCGCGAACGACGGGCCGATCGTGATCAGCATGCCCGCCGTCCGCGTCACGCCGCCGATCATCAGCCAGCTGAAAGACGTGCTCGCCACCCATCCCGGCGTCGCCGAGGTTCACCTGCGCCTGCAGTCGGCGGGTCGTACCCGGGTGATGCGGCTCGACCAGCGGCTCCGGGTCACACCGTCGGCGGCGCTCAAGGCGGACCTCAAGGCCCTCCTCGGCCCGTCCTGCCTGTCTGCCTAGCGCAGCCACGTAGGATCGCGAGCGTGTCGACGCCGCCCGCCCCGTGGACGGGCACGCCCTTCGGCGACAGCCAGCGTCCGCCGCAGATCAGCGGAGACGATCAGGAAAGCTCTCCCGCCGACCAGATCGTGTTCGCCGTCGCATCGATCCTCGGCGGGGTCGTCGCCGGGTTCGCGGGAGGCGCTGTCTGGGCGGCTATCGCCGATCCGCCGCTGGCACTGGTCACCCGCCAGGGCGTGTTCCTCACGAGCGAGATCAGCTATGACCAGCGCGTTACCGAGACGCTCTGGTTCCTGGCTGTCGGGTTCCTCGGCGGGATTCTGCTCGGTGGCGTCATCGGCCTCATCGGCCGGCGACTCGGCCCGGCGACCGTCGTCGCGACCGTGTTGGCAGGCGGTGTCGCGTCCGGCCTGGCTGCCTGGTCGGGGATAAACGTCTTCGGTCCCGATCTCCAATCCCAGCTCGCCGACGCGTCGCCGGGAGACCACGTGCACACAGCGCTCACGATCACCGCCGACGTCGCCTACCTCGGCTGGCCGATCGGGGCCTTGATCGGACTCCTCGCCGTGACGGCGCTCATGCCCAACGGTGCGTTCAAAACGCCTCGCCGAGATCCCGACATCGGGTAGCGTTTTTCGGCACGTCATTTTTCACGTCAAGGGGGACAACGCACCGTGTCCGACAGCGAACTGCCGCCTGGGCAGACTCCATTCGAGGCCAATCCGGAGCACGACACCATCCGGATCGAGGGCCCGGCGCCACGATCTGGGCGCGGGCCGATGATCGCCGTCGGCATCGGCACGGCCATGGCCCTCATCATCGGGGGCGGCGCCTTCGCGTTCTATCGGATCGATCCTCTGCACCTCTTCCGCGCCGGTCCGCAGGCGGCGGAAGCCGTGCCGGCGGATGCGCTCGCCTATGCTGCCGTCGACCTCGACCCGGCGGCCACCCAGAAGATCAACGCGCTGAAGTTCCTCGATCACTTTCCCGGCTTCAAAGACATCGCCGATGTCCAAGACGAGCGCGACGACATCCGCAAGAGCATCATCACCGACGCGCTCGACTCGCTCGACTGCGGCGGCGTCAACTACGACGACACGATCGAGCCGTGGCTCGGCAACAAGTTCGCCTTCGCCGCGATGCCGCCGGCAAGCGGAAGCGATCCCGAGCCGTTGGTCGCAATCGAGGTCAAGGATCGCGACGCAGCGAAGGAGGGCATCGACGCCTTGGTCAACTGCGCCGACGACTCGGGCGCCAGCACGAGCGACTTCGGCTACTCGTTCACCGGCGACTACGTCGTGACCGCGTCGAGTCAGGTGCTCGCCGACCAGTACGCCGCCGAGGCCTCCAGCCGCTCACTGGCCGACGACAGCGACTTCAAGGCCGACATGGACGCGGTCGGCGACCCCGGCGTCGCGTCGGCGTGGATCGACATCGCCGGCCTCATCGACCTGATGCCCCGTGGGATGCTCGGCAGCGGAGACTTCGGCTCCCCGGTCGACGAACAGGGCCTCATCGACCTCATCAAGTCCAAGTACTCGCGAGCTGCGGTCACGCTCCGCTTCTCCGACGACCACGTCGACGTCGTGTCAGCGGTTCAAAGCGACGACCCGATTGACATCAACCACGGCGGCAACGAGGTCGTCGGCCTGCCCGACAGCACCGTTTTCGCGATGTCGATGGCGGGTGGCAGCGATGCGGTCGCCCAGTCCTGGGACGACACGCTCAAGGCGGCCCGCGCCGTCGACGCGCAGATCGACGACCAGCTATCGCAGTTCGAGCGCCAGACCGGCTTCAATCTGCCGACCGACCTCGAGACGCTGCTTGGCGACAACATCCTCTTCGCCGTCGACCGCGACGGGCTCACCCCTGCCGCGATCAACTCCGGCGGCCCGGGCAGCATCAACGCCGGCGCCCGCTTCACCGGCGACAAGGCGAAGCTCGACGCCCTCTACGACAAGATCACCGGGCTGATGACCGACCTGGCCGGCGAGAAGATCCCGTTCTCGAAGGCCGACTTCGACCGCGGGCTCGCTGTCGCCTCTAACGACTCGTACGCGCAGACGCTCGCCGATCTCGACGGCGACCTCGGCGACTCGCAGAACTTCCAGTCCGTCATCAGCGACGCCGCCGACCAAGACGTCGTGATGTTCCTCAACTGGGACCTGGTCGAAGACGAGATCCTCGACAGCGTCGGCCAGTTTGGGGGCGGCACCTCGAAGGTCGTCGACAACATTCGTCCGATCCGCGCGTTCGGCGTCACGGCAGACACGCAGGGCGACTACACGGTCAGCCACCTGGTCGTGTCTGTCGACGGCTGAGTCCCCGCGTCAGCGGTTCGGCGACCAGCGAGTGCGCGCCATCGACGTCGCGGGCAGCGACGGGACGGCTGTGATCGCGCGAAGCTCGCTGCGCATCAGCTGCATGCCGAGCTGAAGTCGGGCGACGACGTCGGGTGCCTCGAGCATGCCTTGGCGCTCAGCCAGGGTGATCACGAGGGCGGCGGCCAGCGTGTACGACAGGTCGACCGGGTCGGTAGGCGTGTCGCCTTCGAGCACGTCGTCGCCGCGTAGCTCGGCGACCGTGTCGCGATAGACGCCGAACAGGTCGAGCGCCTGGTCGGCGATCCGCTCGGCCTCGTCCGGCGACTCGCCTCCGGTCGCATCCGGCAACCATTCGACGTCGGCCCGCAGGTAGTCGTCAGTCGCCTCGAGTCGCTCGACGTGAAATCGCCGCCGACCGACCACCATGATCTCGAAGGTGCCGTCTGGGTTCGCCGTGACTTCGGTGACCAGGGCGGCGCAGCCGGTGCGCTGAATGGTCTGAACGCCACGCTCGCCGACCTCGTAGCCGACCTTGATCGCAACCACGCCGAACTCGCGCGCGTCGTCGGGCGGTAGCGCGATCAGGTCCCGCACGAGTGAGCGATAACGGTCCTCGAAGATGTGCAGCGGCATAACCACGCCCGGAAACAACACGGTATTGAGCGGGAAGAGGGGCAGCCGTGCCGTCACGTTGCGAACCTAACACCGCGACCTTGTCGCGATCGGGGGGAGCGACCTTGTCGCGATCGGGAAGAGTGAGCAGCACCCGCTGAGACGAACGGCGTCGGCACGGCGGCCGCTCTTAGACTTGGCTGCATGATCCGCACTCTCGACCTGCGCGGCCGGCGCGCGGGCGGCGAGCGACTCGACTATCGCGGCCTGGTCCCACGCGCCGCGTTCGACGTCGACGCGGCGGTCGAGGCGGTGCGTCCGCTCGTCGACGCGGTCCGTCGCCACGGCGAGGCGGCTTTGATCGAGCAGGCGGCGCGCTTCGACGGGATCGAGATCGAGCGCGTACGGGTGCCGGAGGCAGCCCTCGACGCGGCGCTCGCGGCCCTCGATCCTGATGTCCGTGCCGCCCTCGAGACGTCGATCGAGAGGCTCCGCACGACCTGTCGGGCCGAGCTTCCGTCAGACGTCGTCACCGAAGTGGTGCCCGGGGGCGCCGTCAGCCAGCGGCAGGTGCCAGTCGGCCGGGTCGGACTGTATGTCCCCGCTGCCAAGGCGCCGCTCGTGTCGTCGGTGATCATGAACGTGGTTCCGGCGCAGGTGGCCGGAGTCGCCTCGATCGCCCTCGCGAGTCCCGCCCAGCGAGAGCACGGCGGACTCCCGCACCCGACCGTTCTCGCGGCCTGCGGCTTGCTCGGCATCAGTGAGGTATACGCAGCGGGCGGTGCCGGTGCGATCGCGATGTTCGCGTACGGCTACGACATTGAGGAGCGTGACATCGAGGACCGTGACAGCGAAGAGCCCGGCAGCGGCTGCCAGCCGGTCGACCTGGTCACCGGCCCGGCGAACATCTACGGAGTCGCAGCGAAGCGCTTGCTGCGCGGAGTCGTCGGCATCGACTCCGAGGCAGGTCCGACCGAGATCGCGATCCTTGCCGACGCCGGCGCCGACGCGGCCCTTGTGGCCGCAGACCTCGTCAGTCAGGCCGAGCACGACACCGCGGCGGCGAGCGTGCTGGTGACCGACTCCGCCGAGCTGGCCGCGGCCGTAGAGCGGGCGCTGGCAGACCAGGTAGCGACCACCAAGCACCACGACCGAGTGCGCGAGGCGCTGAGTGGCCCGCAGTCGGCGATCGTGCTGGTTGACGACCTCGACCAAGGCCTCGACGTCGTTAACGCCTATGCCGCCGAGCACCTCGAGCTCCACACCACCGATGCGCGCGAGCGGGCGGCCCGCGTCCGCAACGCCGGCGCGGTGTTCGTCGGGCCGAACGCTCCTGTCTCGCTCGGCGACTATGCGGCTGGGTCCAACCACGTCCTCCCCACCGGCGCATGCGCGTGCCACGCATCCGGCCTGTCGGTGCGTACGTTCCTCAAGACGGTGCAGGTCGTCGACTACTCGCGCGATGCGCTGGCTGCCGTGGCCGACACGGTTCAGACGCTCGCCGAGGCCGAGGATCTCCCTGCGCACGGCGCCGCCGTGGCGATCCGGTTTCGATCGCCATGACGGGCCGCCTCCCGCTGCGGCCCGAGTTGCGCGGCCAACAACCCTACGGAGCCCCTCAGCTCGACGTGCCGGTCCGGCTCAACGTCAACGAGAACCCGTACGGTCCGTCGCCCGAGCTCGCTCGCCGCATCGCCGACGACGTCTCGGCAGCCGCCGTCGAGCTCAACCGCTACCCCGATCGCGAGGCGACCGCGCTGCGCGAGTCTCTCGCCGGCTATCTCGGCCACGGCCTCACGGTCGGCCGCGTCTGGGCGGCCAACGGGTCGAATGAGGTGATGCTGCAAATCCTGCAGGCGTTCGGCGGACCCGGGCGCACTGCGGTCTCGTTCGCTCCGACGTACTCGATGTACCCCGAGTATGCCCGCGACACAGCGACCCGCTGGGTCGTCGGTCGACGCGAGGACGACTTTGCGATTGACCATGCCGAGGCGATCGTGCTGCTCGATCGCGAACAGCCGACGGTCGTATTCCTCGCCTCGCCCAACAATCCGACGGGCACGGCCCTCGACCTCGACACGGTCAAGGCGGTCTGCGCGGCCGCGCCGGGCGTCGTCGTGGTCGACGAGGCGTACGCCGAGTTTCGCCGCGGCGGCACGCCGTCCGCGCTGAGCCTGCTCGACGACTACCCCAACCTCGCGGTCACGCGCACGATGTCCAAGGCGTTCGCGTTCGCCGGCGGGCGGCTTGGCTATGTCGCGGCCAGCGTCGAGTTCGTCGACGCGCTGCGCGTTGTCCGCCTGCCATATCACCTCTCGACGCTCACCCAGGTGGTGGCGCGAGCGGCGATCGCGCACGCCGACGAGCTCCTCGCCCGGGTCGACGACTTGAGGATCGAGCGCGACCTCACCGTCGAATGGCTGCGTCGCCGCGGCCTCGACGTCGCCGACTCCGACGCGAATTTCGTGCTGTTCGGCGTCTTCGCCGACCGAGACGCGGTCTGGCAGGGTTTACTCGATCGAGGAGTGTTGATCCGGCAGACCGGGCCTGACGGATGGCTGCGGGTGTCGATCGGGACGCCCGACGAGATGACGGCGTTCAAGCAGGCGCTCGACGCCGTGCTGAGAGAGGCGGGTGGATGATGGCGCGCACCGCACGCATCGAGCGGGCGACCAGCGAGTCCAAGGTGGTCGTCGAGCTCGACCTCGATGGGTCTGGGCGCGCCGACGTCTCGACCGGTGTCGGCTTCTACGACCACATGCTCGGCGCCGTCGCCCGTCATGGCCTGATCGACCTGACGGTCGAGGCCGAGGGCGACCTGCACATCGACGCCCACCACACCGTCGAAGACACCGCCATCGTGTTCGGCCAGGCGCTGCGTCAAGCCCTCGGAGACAAGGCGGGCGTCCGTCGGTTCGGCAGCGCTCTGGTGCCGCTCGACGAGGCGCTGACGCAGTGCGCGCTCGACCTGTCTGGTCGGCCCTACCTCGTGCACTCGGGCGAGCCGCCCGGCCAGGAGTTCGTGATGATCGGACCGGCCTATGTCGGCTCCCTCACCCGCCATGTGTTCGAGTCGATCTCGGCGCACGCCGCCATTTGCCTGCATCTCCGCGTGCTCGCCGGCCGCGATCCGCACCACATCGCCGAGTCGCAGTTCAAGGCCTTCGCGCGCGCCTTGCGCGACGCCGTCGCGATCGACCCACGAGAGCAGGGCATTCCGAGCACGAAGGGTGCTCTGTGACCTCGCGGCCGCCGCGGGTTGTTCTGTTCGACTACGGATCCGGCAACATCCGCTCCGCTGAGCGCGCGCTCGAGCGGGCCGGCGCCGAGGTCTCGGTCACGTCCGACGCTGGTGCGGCGCTCGACGCCGACGGGATGGTGGTGCCCGGCGTCGGCGCGTTCGCAGCCTGCATGGACGGAATGCTCGCCGTGCGCGGCCCCGAGATCATCGGCCGGCGGCTCGCCGGGGCGCGCCCCGTGCTCGGCATCTGCGTTGGGCATCAGGTGCTGTTCGAAAGCGGGATCGAGCATGGCGTCGAGACGGCCGGGTGCGGCGAGTGGCCGGGTTCCGTCGAGCAGCTGTCGGCCAGCGTGCTGCCGCACATCGGCTGGAACACCGTCGACGTCCCCGATGGCTCGGCGATGTTCGCGGGCGTCGCGTCGGAGCGGTTCTACTTCGTCCACTCGTACGCCGCGCGGCGGTGGGACCTGACCACCGACGGCCGCACCCGTCGACCCCTGGTGGCGTGGACTACCCACGAGAGCGACCGGTTCGTCGCCGCGGTCGAGAACGGCCCGCTCTGGGCGACGCAGTTCCATCCAGAAAAGTCCGGAGATGCGGGAGCCAAACTGCTGTCCAACTGGGTCCAATCGATATGAAGGCAATCGCTCGACTCGCACCCATCCTGGCCGTCGTCTCGGCGCTCTCGCTCGTGTCCGCCTGCGGATCCGACAGCAGCGACGGGTCGGCGAGCGCACCGACGAAGACCGTCGAGACCGGTGACATCGCCCGCGTGGTGTCGGTCTCGGTGCACAAGTCCGGAGGTCTGAAGCCGACCGACGAGACCCGCGTGTTCTCGGAGGACGGCAAGCCGCCAACCGGCTATTCCCAGCAGGACGTCGACAACGCCCTCCACGCCGCGGCTCTCCTCGCGGCATCGCCGGTGACGCAGCCGCGTCTGCCGCAGGGCATGTGCGCCGACTGCTACCAGTACACGATCACGCTGACGTTCGCCGACGGCTCGAGCACCAGCTACAACGTCACCGGCGGTATTCAGCAGCCGCCGCTGCTGTCCGCGCTGTTGGCCGCGACCAGCTAGCCGCCGCGGCGGCACTAACCTGTGCCGCATGCCCGCGCTCGAGCTGCTGCCTGCCGTCGACGTCAAGGCCGGCCGGGCAGTTCAGCTCGTCCAAGGCGTCGCCGGAAGCGAGCGGGTGTTCGGCGACCCGATCGAGGCGGCGATGCGCTGGTACCGCGCCGGCGCGCGGTGGATCCATCTCGTCGACCTTGACGCAGCCTTCGGCGACGGCGACAACCGCGTACTGCTTGCCGAGGTGGTCGCGGCCGTCAGCGAGCACGGGATCGATGTCGAGCTGTCTGGTGGGATCCGCGACGACGCGAGCCTCGACGCGGCGCTGTCGACGGGCTGTCGACGGGTCAACATCGGCACTGCCGCACTCGAGCAGCCGGCGTGGTGCGCCGACGTCATCGCCGAGCACGCCGACCGCGTCGCGATCGGACTCGACGTCCGTGGCGCCACGCTCGCAGCGCGGGGATGGACCCGCGACGGCGGCGATCTCTACGAGACGCTCGAGCGACTCGACGCCGCCGGGTGCGCTCGCTACGTCGTCACTGACGTCAACCGAGACGGCATGCTCCAGGGGCCGAACCTCGCGCTGCTGCGCGACGTGTGCGCCCGCACCAGTGCGCCGGTCGTCGCGTCCGGAGGCGTCTCCACGCTCGACGACCTCAGGGCGATCGCATCGCTGACCGGTGTCGGCGTCGAGGGGGCGATCATCGGCACCGCCCTATACACCGGGGCGTTCGACCTCGAAGAGGCGCTGCTCGCCGTCGCGGAGGCAGCGTGACAGTCGCGGTTCGCGTCATCCCCTGCCTCGACGTCGACGACGGGCGGGTCGTCAAGGGCGTCAACTTCGAAGGCCTTCGCGACGTCGGCGATCCGGTCGAGCTGGCCCGGCGCTACGACGCCGAGGGTGCCGACGAGCTGACCTTCCTCGACATCACCGCGTCGAAGGACCGTCGTGAGACGGTGCTCGACGTCGTTCGATCCACCGCCGAGCAGGTGTTCATCCCGCTGACCGTCGGCGGGGGAGTGCGCACCGTCGACGACGTGGACGTCCTGCTCCGCGCAGGCGCCGACAAGGTCGCGATCAACACCGGCGCCATCGACCGGCCCGACGTCGTTTCTGCGATCGCCCGCCGGTTCGGCCGACAGGTGCTGGTTCTGAGCGTCGACGCTCGCCGAGCGCCCGGCACGCCGTCGGGCTTCGAGGTCACGACCCACGGCGGAAGCCAGAGTGCGGGCCTCGACGCCCTCGAGTGGGCGCAGCGCGGGACCGAGCTCGGAGCGGGCGAGATCCTGCTGAATGCGATGGACGCCGACGGCACCAGGTCGGGATTCGACGTCGAGCTCATCGCGGCTGTCCGGAGCGTCGTGTCCGTGCCGCTGATCGCGAGCGGAGGAGCCGGAGCCGCGGAGCATTTTCCGCCAGCCGTCGCGGCGGGCGCCGACGCGGTGCTGGCGGCGAGCGTCTTTCACTTCGAGACGGTGTCGATCGCCGCGGTGAAGCGAGAGCTGCGCGACGCCGGTCACCCGGTCCGCTAAGGCGGGCCACGAAATAGGCCAGCGGGATCAGCGAGTCCGCACCACCCGGGCGGCGAGCTTGCGGCCAGAGACATACAGGGCCAGCTCGCTCGGCAGCCCGCCGACGAGTCGATCGCCGGACCCGCGCGACACGACGGCCTCGTCGTCGGTGTCAGACCGCCTCAGCGTGAGCTGGCGCTTGTCGCGCAGCGACGCGAGTTTCGCGGTCTTGACCACCTGGCCCCACACGATGTCCTCGACCCAGGTCGGCAGCTCGCGGGGCTGCCAGCCTTCTTCGCCTCGGCGAGCATCCTCGTGGTGGATCAGGTACTCGAGAGTGTTGAGCAGGGCGTCTGCGCCCGGCAGCCCGTAGACCGAGAGGCGTGGCGGGCCATGTCGGACCCTGTCGACGAGTGCGCTGAAGTCGCGGGTCGCGACAGCCTCCTCGACCAGCCGGTCGCTGTCTTGCCTCGCGTGACGCACCTGCTCGCGCAGGCTTCCCTCGCGAATGGCGAGATGTGCGACCAGGTGATGTGTCGTCCAGCCGTCGCAGAGCGTCGCCCGTGCGGGGCCCACCTCGTCGAGGTAGTCGCACACGTGGGCCCGCTCGAGCTGGGCGACCGATCCCTGGCCGTAGTCCGCTGCCATCACGCTCGTCATCGTAGGTGCCGCCTACGATGACGAGCGTGA
Organism: Nocardioidaceae bacterium; assembly: GCA_035473375.1. Lineage (GTDB taxonomy): Bacteria > Actinomycetota > Actinomycetes > Propionibacteriales > Nocardioidaceae > DATIOH01. The sequence goes on from DATIOH010000148.1 coordinate 11,770, forward strand.
CTGCGGTTGAGCTCGACGATGTGCGCTTCAACGATCAGGGACTCGTTCCTGCGATCGTCCAGGAGGCCACCACGCATGCGGTCTTGATGTTGGCGTGGATGGATGCCGAGGCGCTGAGGCGGACCGTCGCCACCGGCCGGGCGACGTACTGGAGTCGCAGTCGGCAGCAGCATTGGGTGAAGGGCGAGACCTCCGGGCATCGCCAGGACGTTCGCGAGGTCCGGGTCGACTGCGACGGCGACACGGTTCTCCTGATCGTCGACCAGACCGGCCCGGCGTGCCACACCGGGACCGTTACCTGCTTCGACGGCCACTCCCTCCCCGTCGCTCCGCCCAGTGGCGACGGCGCCGGATGACAGACCGGATCAGAGACCGGATGAGTGAGCGGCTTGCGTCGCGCGGCGGCTACGCCGTGACGATCCTGGTCGGATTGGCGGCGAGCGGCGTCTGCGCCCTGGGGGTCGCCCGTCCGTGGGCACGTGCGACCGCGACCGTCCAGGGCCTTCCACCGATCGAAGCCAGCGTCGACGGGGCCGACGTTGCTCCGGTCGCGGCGGCGCTTGCCGTCGTCTGCCTGGCTGGCTTCGGCGCGGTGTTGGCGACGCGGGGTTGGGTGCGCAGAGCCCTGGGGATCCTCATCGCCGTCTGCGCGGCCATTGTGGTCGTGGTCGCGGCCCTTCCGTCGTCGACGACCGGGCTGCTCGAGGATGCGCTGTCGGCGCACGGTTGGACAGGCGGCGGCTACGACCGTACGGTCACGGCCTGGCGACTCGCCGTCGTCGTTGCCGGCATCATCGTCGTGCTCGCTGGCGTGGTGGTTGCACGATTCGCCGGCGAGTGGGCCACGATGGGCACAAGGTACGACTCGCCGTCGGAGGGCAGACAGTCGACGTCCACGGGCGTCGACGAGCCGATGTCGGAGGCCGCGATGTGGCGCGCTCTCGACGACGGGGGCGACCCGACGAACAGCGGCTGACGCAGCCACGCCACAATAGAGCCGAACCGAGAGGAGCCCGCCCACAGATGGCACACCACGGATCGACCCCCGCCGCATGGACCGCGGTCCTCATCGCCCTCGCCGCATTCTGCGTCGCGGGCGTCGGACTCGTTGTCGACAACTGGGTCGTCTTCTGGATCGGCATCGCGATGCTCGCGGTCGCCATGATCGTTGGCAAGGTCATGCAGGCGATGGGGTTGGGCGCGCGATAGGCATGACCGCACTCGACGAGATCGTCGCCGACGTCCGCCGTGATCTCGCCCTGCGCCAAGAGCGCGTCTCGCTCGACGATTTGAAAGAGCGCGCCGGCAGGGTGGACTCGGCCCTCGATCCAATGCCCAGATTCCGCGGAGACGGCATCTCCGTGATCGCGGAGGTCAAGCGCGCCAGCCCGAGCCGTGGCTCGCTGGCCTCGATTGACGACCCCGCTGCCCTCGCCCGCGACTACGCCGACGGCGGCGCCGCCACCATCAGCGTCCTCACCGAGGAGCGCCGCTTCAACGGCAGCCTCGACGACCTCAAGGCCGTCCGCGGGGCCGTCAGCGTCCCCGTGCTCCGCAAGGACTTCATCGTCACCTCCTACCAGCTGTGGGAAGCCCGTGCCTATGGCGCAGACCTGGTGCTCCTGATCGTGGGCGCCCTCAATCAGCCCGAGCTCGAGGGACTCATCGAGCGAGCCCGGTCGATCGGGCTCACCCCGCTGGTCGAGGTCCATGAGCTGGACGAGATCACCCGCGCCGTCGACGCCGGAGCCGACCTGATCGGCGTCAACGCCCGCGATCTCAAGACGCTCGAGGTCGACCGAGAGACCTTCGCCAGACTTGCCCCGAAGATTCCGGACGGTGTGGTCCGGGTGGCCGAGTCAGGCATCCGCGGGCCGCACGACGTCATCGAGTACGCCCGTGCGGGCGCCGACGTCGTGCTGGTCGGTGAGTTGCTCGTCACCGGCAAAGACCCGAGAACGGCGGTGGCCGACCTGGTCGCCGCAGGAGCGCACCCGGCGCTCAAGCCCCGGCACTGACAGGGCGAGGCATCCATGTCTGAGCGGTTGACCGACCGTCCCGATGCTCGCGGCCACTTCGGCCGGTTCGGCGGGCGGTTCATGCCCGAGGCGCTGATCGCGCCGCTTGACGAGCTCGAGCGGGTCTGGCGCGAGGCGATGGTCGACGACGAGTTCACGGCCGCCTACGACCGCCTCAAGCGCGAGTACGCCGGCCTGCCGAGCCTGCTGTACGACGCGGAGCGGCTTTCTGAGCACGTCGGCGCCCGCGTGCTGCTCAAGCGCGAGGACCTCAATCACACCGGCGCGCACAAGATCCGCAATGTTCTCGGCCAGGCGCTGCTGACGTTGCGGATGGGCAAGAAGCGAGTGATCGCCGAGACCGGAGCCGGCCAGCACGGCGTGGCGACGGCGACCGCGTGCGCCTACCTCGGACTCGAGTGCGTCGTCTACATGGGCGAGGTCGACACCGAGAGGCAGGCGCTCAACGTCGCGCGCATGAAGATGCTCGGCGCCGAGGTCGTGCCTGTCACCACCGGTAGCCGCACCCTCAAAGACGCGATCAACGAGGCGCTGCGTGACTGGGTCGCCAACGTCGACTCCACGCACTATCTGCTCGGGACGGCTGCGGGAGCGCATCCCTTTCCCGCGATGGTCCGCGACTTCGTCCGGGGCATCGGCGACGAGGCTCGGGCGCAGACGCTCGAGCAGGTCGGTCGGCTCCCCGACGCCGCGCTCGCCTGCGTCGGCGGGGGCTCAAATGCGATCGGCCTGTTCACTGGCTTCGTCGACGACCCGTCAGTCCGGCTGTACGGCCTCGAGGCCGGTGGCGACGGCATCGACACCGGGCGGCACGCCGCGACCATCACAGCCGGACAGGTCGGCGTTCTGCACGGCACACGATCGTTCCTGCTCCAAGACGACGACGGTCAGACGATCGAGTCGCACTCGATCTCGGCCGGGCTCGACTATCCGGGCGTCGGTCCCGAGCATGCGTGGCTCGCCGACACGGGCCGCGCCGTCTACCGGCCGATCACCGACGCGCAGGCGATGGACGCGATGGCGTTGCTCGCCCGCACGGAGGGCATCATTCCGGCCATCGAGAGCGCGCACGCGCTGGCCGGTCTGCCCGAGGTGATCGCTGAGCTCGGGCCGGAGGCAGTGGTGGTCGTCTGCCTGTCCGGCCGAGGCGACAAGGACATGGACACCGCCAACACCTGGTTCGGTCTGGTCGACTCTGGAGACGATGT